>JAILCJ010000091.1 GCA_024680445.1 Campylobacter sp. | reverse complement strand
AGAATAACTCATTAATTTTTCATTAAGGAGGCCTACAAATGTTTGGCAAAGTTGCAAATAAAATTGCTATGATAGTAGTTACTTTACTTGTGGTTTCTTTCGCTTTGTTTTCGTATGAAAGCTATAATCAAACAAGAGATGCTATCATCGATACCTCAAAACGTGCAAAGGAATCTATCGCAAAAGCAGTCGTGGATTTGGTGGAAAAATATGCTGGAACTAAGGTAAAAGCAGTAGATGATTTGGTAGCTTATCTTCAGGCTCACCCTTATATGATTACGACTTACGAGGGCAGAGAAGAACTTAAAAACGATTTTATTAAAATCACTCAAATTTCAGATCTCGATGAAATCTTTATAGGTTTTGCAGACAATGGAGTGTTGTTTGATGTTGCTTTTACAAATGGCAAAAATCCTAAATTTGTAGAGCTCTCGCAAAAAGATAATTTTGACGCAAGAACTCGTGCATGGTTTAAAGAGGCTGTGGCAACGAAAAAAATGTATTTTTCTGACCCATATATGTCGGCTGGTGAAAACAAAAAACTAACTCTTAGTATAGCAAAACCACTTATCATAGACGGTAATGTTTTGGCTGTAGTCGGAACAGACCTTATCCTTGATGGTCTTGGCGATGCATTGGCAAAAATGAAAACTAGCCCAACAGAAATTAGCGTAATGTTAAATCCTGTTGCAAAAAATATGATCTATCACCCAGTTCGTGAAAACATCACATCAAACAAGCCTGAAATCAAACAATTATCATCCGCACTTATAGATTTGAATAAACAAAACAAAGGCAAAGCCTTTAATTATGAGTTTGATGGCGATAGTAAAGTTGCCGCTTGCGATCTATATAAAACTGCTAATTGGCTAGTTTGTACAGCAAATTCTATGAAAGACTATGATGCCGAACTAAGTTCTACATTAAATTCTCAAATTTTAACTTCTGTCATTTTTATAGTAGTTATAGTTGGAATTTTGCTTTTTGCTATTTCAAAATTGCTTCGCCCACTTTCAGATATCAAAGACGGTTTGCGTTCGTTTTTTAGTTTCTTAAATCACGAAAGCAAAGAATCTAAAAGTATTAAGGTTACAACGCATGATGAATTTGGTCAAATGGCTAAACAAATCAACGACAATATCGATAAAATTCATGCAAATTCACTTCAAGATGCAAAAGCAGTTGAACAATCAGTCCAAACTGCAAAACTCATAGAAAATGGCGATTTGCAAGCTAGAATCACCGATACTCCAGCAAATCCTCAACTCAATGAGCTTAAAAATGTGCTTAACAAAATGCTTGATACCCTTCAAAGAAAGGTTGGTAGTAACCTTAATGTCATAAAACAAACTTTTGATAGCTTTACGAATCTTGATTTTACTTCTAAGATCCCAAATGCAAAAGGTACGGTTGAAATCACCACAAATGCCTTAGGCGAAGAAATTTGCAAAATGTTACAAGAAAATCTAAACCAAGCTACAACCCTTCAAGAAAAAGCACAAATTTTAGCCGATTCTATGAAAAAAGTTACAGATGGTGCAAACAAACAGTCAAGTTCTTTGCAAGAAAGTGCTGCTGCTGTTGAAGAGATGAGTTCGTCTATGAGTGCGATTAGTCAAAAAACCCAAGATGTTATCAGACAAAGCGAAGAGATCAAAAATATCATCGTCATCATTAGAGATATAGCCGATCAAACGAATCTTTTGGCACTTAACGCTGCCATCGAGGCTGCTCGTGCTGGTGAACATGGTAGGGGCTTTGCCGTTGTTGCCGATGAGGTTAGAAAACTTGCTGAAAGAACTCAAAAATCTCTTGGCGAAATCGAAGCAAATACAAATGTTTTGGCTCAAAGCATTAACGAAATGAGCGAAAGCATAAGAGAGCAAAGCGAAGCTATAAATCTTATAAATCAAGGCGTTAGTGAAGTAGATAATCTAACTAAACAAAACGTTCAAATCGCCTTTGATACAAACAAAGTTACTGCCGAAGTTGATACTATGGCAAAAAATATAGTCGAAGACGTTAAAAAGAGAAAATTCTAAAACTCTATGCGAATCTTGCCTATTTTTGGGCGAGATTCGCCAATTTACATAAAATTTGCACTCTTAGTGTAAATTTTCGTTTTTTTAAAGCAAAAAAATGGAAAAAAAATTAGTTTTGATAGGTGCTTCAACAGGTGGGCCTGGGCATATCAAAAAAATTTTAAAAAATTTAAAACTAAATGGTGGCACAGTTGTTATCGCTCAACATATGAATAAAATTTTTATCCCGTCTTTTGCTACCCAAGCTGGAAAAGAATGCGGAGTTGAGGTAGAAATTTTAAGAGAAAAAACAAATTTGCAAAGCAAGGTTTATGTTTGCGAACAAAATTTTATGCTAAATCCGACCATGCCTTTGGTTGCGATCCCGCAAGATGACGAGCTTACGACCTTTTCGCCAAATGTAAATATGCTTTTTTCATCTAGCATTGGAGTAAGCAAAAATGTCTCCATATTAGCAGTTTTATTAACTGGCATAGGTGATGACGGCGCCTCGGGGCTTTTTGAGCTTTATAAAACAGGTGCTATGTGTATAGCCGAAAGCGAAGAAAGTTCGATAGTTTATGGTATGCCAAAACGTGCAAAGGATCTAAATCCTGCCGTGAAGGTGTTAAATTTAGATGATATTGTAAAGGAAGTTCAGGAATTTTTAGATGATGTTTCACAGTGACGAAACTCCAATCGATTTTGTAAACAATACACCATTACCAAGCGATAACAAAAATTTTGATGAACTCATAGAAAGTATTAAAAAAATTTGCGGTGTCGATATCGCTCCAAAACGCGATATTATTATGCGTAGACTCGGTGCTTATGCTAAAAGCAATGGCATAAATACCTTTGGCGAACTTGATTCTAAACTTCATTGCGATTCAAATACAAAGCAAGAAATTTTAAATATCATAACTGTCAATGAGACTTATTTTTACCGAGAACTTGCCCAACTTAAAGAAATAGTTACTGACATAACCGATATGGGCGGTGCTAGGGTGCTTTGTGCCCCATGTTCTAGCGGAGAAGAGGTTTATTCTATCGCTATGCTCGCTCACGAAAGGGGCATAGATCCAGCCAGCCTTGAAATCGTAGGCATAGATATAAATTCTCAGGTTATTTCGCAGTGCAACAGTGGCATTTATAAAGAAAGAAGTTTGCATAGGTTAAATAACTTTCAAATAAGCAGATTTTTTTATAAAATAGTCGATAAATTTCAGATAAGAAGTGAAATTTTAGCCAAATGCGATTTTAGAATTTGCAATATTTTTGATGATGCGATTTATAGACTTGGTAAATTTGATTTAATTGTTTCTCGAAATATGATGATATATTTTGATGAAGAATTTCGTTTAAAATGCATAGAAAGACTACACAAACTTTTAAATCCTTACGGCAGAGTTTATGTCGGACATGCCGATATCGTGCCTTATACTCCATTGTTTGAAAAAAAATTCAACCACATAACAACTTTTTATGAAAAAATTGAGATGTAAAAAAATATTTTTAGTTCAAATTTGATTTTATTTACCCTGTGGATTTTTTTCAAATTTGATTTGGTTCAAGACAAGTTAAAAACTTTTAAAGAGTTTTTAACTGTAATTGTACCGATGAAAAATAGGTATATGCAACTTCCTTGAATTTCAAAAAAACTTCATGAAATTATAAAGTATTTTTTTACTTCGCTACGTTTGTAGCTACAAGCACAAGGGGTTATGCTAAGCACCGCTTAAGTAAATTTAAAGGCATAAAAAGAGAAAATTCCCTTGTATTTGTCTAAAATTCACGGACAAAGCGAAGTAAAATAGTGTGAATTTGGGCTTTCTAGCTTGCGAAATCTCTTGTTAAACCGCTAAGAGTCTTGCAAAATAGCCAGCCAAAAATCCGTTTAAGTAGGTAAAAATGATCAACAGAGAAGAATTTCTTACAAATATACTTAAATACGCCACTATGATAGATAAGCATGAAAATATCATAGATAATGTGCTTGAATACCTAGCAAAAACGTTAGAAGCCGATAGGTCTTATATATTTGAAGAAATCGACGGCAAGTATTTTAACAATACCTATGAGTGGTGCAACAAAGGCGTTTCTCCGCAAAAAGACAATCTCCAAAACGTCCCATACGAGGTTTGCGAGCTTTGGTATAAAGAATACGATGCTAATAAAACCTTGATAATCTACGATATGGACGAGTATAAAAATGTAGCGCCAAAGATGCATGCTTATTTAGAACCACAAGGGATTCGCACCCTAGTAACTGGCCCGCTTGAATTAAATGGCAAATATATAGGTTTTTATGGCGTGGATAATCCGCCTGTGCATAACATGGAGGATGTCGCTGCCATACTTTCAACTCTGTCTTATGTGCTGTCTATTATGATAGCAAATAGGGACGCTCTTAATAAAATCCAAAAAATGACCTTTATAGACCAGCTCACAGGGGTCAAAAATAGACACGCTTTTGATTTGATTAAAAAGAGTTTCGATCCGCAAGAAACATCCATAAATATCATGATGTGCGATATAAACGGGCTCAAAGTCGCAAACGACACGAAAGGCCACAAAGCCGGAGACAAGCTGATTTTGGATAGTGCAAATGCTTTATCAAGGGTTTTTGGCAAGGATAATGTGTATAGAATGGGCGGTGATGAATTCGTCGTGTTTGTAAAAGGCAAGAGCGAAGATGAATTTAATGAGATGATAGCGAAATTACAGGCTTTTTTGGACTCTTGCGATATTCATCTCGCTATGGGCTATGTTCATAATAATAGCGATAAATTTAGCATTTCTAAGATGCTAAGAGAAGCAGATTCTAAAATGTATGAAGACAAAAGAAAGTTTTATTCAAAATCCAAAAAACACCAAAGGTAAATAAGATAAGCCAAATTTGATGTTAAAATTTAGGTGCTTGACTAGTATTTTATAAATTTATTGCATTTTTTGACTTAATGGTCAAAAAGCGGGGCTGACATCATCCACTTTTTACCATTATGCCAATTTTTTAGTTAATATCTAAAAATCCAGTTTTAAATCACCTTTTTCATATCTTTCGCCCGGTTTCATTTCGACGATTTCCCATGGTAAACCTTGGCGGTTTAGTTCGTCCATAAATGCTCTGGCATCGAAATTTTCCATATTAAACACGCCTTTGCCTTTCCATATGCCTCTTGCAACGAGCAAAGAACCTATCATGGCTGGCACGCCTGTTGTATAGCTAACCGCTTGGGCGCCGGTTTCAGCATAGCAAGCTTCGTGATCGCAGACGTTAAAGATATAAACTTGTCTTTCTTTGCCATTTTTTATCCCTCGAATCACACAGCCGATATTTGTTTTACCTTTGGTGCGTTCGCCAAGAGTTGCAGGGTCTGGCAAAAGGGTCTTTAAAAACTGAATAGGCACGATTTTAACGCCGTTGTGTTCGACTTCGTCTATGCGGAGCATACCGACATTTTGCAAGCATTTCATGTGGGTCAAATAACTTTCGCCAAAGGTCATAAAAAAGCGGATTCGTTTTAGCCCTTTTATGTTTTTTACAAGGCTTTCAAGCTCTTCGTGGTAGAGTAAATAGCTATCTTTAACGCCGATTTTTGGATAGTCCCATTTAAAGCCGATTTCCATAGGTTTGGTTTGTATCCATTTGCCATTTTCCCAGTATCTGCCATTTGCGCTTACTTCGCGAAGGTTGATTTCTGGGTTAAAATTTGTTGCAAATGCGTAACCGTGGTCACCTGCGTTGCAGTCAAGTATGTCTATTTCGTGGATTTCGTCAAATAAATTTTGTTGAGCAAAGGCACAAAAAACATTGGTAACGCCCGGGTCAAAGCCAGAGCCAAGAAGTGCCATGGTGCCAGCTTTTTTAAAGGCTTCGTCTTTTGCCCATTGGAGTTTGTATTCAAATTTGGCTGTGTCTGGATGTTCGTAGTTTGCCGTGTCTATATAGGCGATACCGCTTTTTATACATGCGTCCATAAGTGTTAGGTCTTGGTAGGGCAGGGCGACATTTAAGAGCAAATCTGCTTTTGTTTTTTTGATAAGTTCGACTACGGCATCCGTGTCATCAGCGTCAATCTGGGCAGTTTGTATGTTTACCCCAAGACGGTCTTTGATAAATTTTGCTATTTTATCGCATTTGCTTTTGGTGCGACTTGCTAAGGTGATATTTGTGAAAGTGTCTGAATTCATCGCACATTTTACGGTTGCGACTTGGCTTACGCCACCGGCTCCGATGATTAAAATATTTGCCATATTTTCTCCTTAAAAATCTGTATTATAAGAAAATTTTGTTTAAAAATTGCAATATTTTAAATAGTTTTTAAAAATTTATATTAGCTAAGTTTATTTGCTCGTGCGGCTTGATGTCTAGGATATATCTTATCCAGTTGCCAAAGCTGTATTTTTGCTTCATTTTTTCGTTTATGATGTAAGGTTTTTGCAAAAAGTCGTTTATCTCATCGAAATTATTATCAAGTATGAAAATATTGTTTGGGTGATAAAAGTCATAAAATTTGATAGTTTTGTTTGTGGTGATGAGTTTTTTATCAAAACCAAGTGCTTCAAAAGTGCGAAATGACAGGCCTTTGTGTGCGTCTATGACAAAATCGACTAAGACTTTTGCTTCTTTTGCGAACTTTAAATTTTGTTCGTAGGATATGGTTTGGGTGATAAATTTGATATTTTCACAGTCGTAACTTTGGATGAGTTTTTGTAAATTTTTTGCTGTATTGGCACAAATTATCAAATTTGAACTTAAAGCTTGTTGCTTTATGTATTTAGCAAATTTTATAATCAAATTTTTTCTTGAATCATTATCCTTGCCAATAAAATATAAATCAAATTTGATTTGTGAGTTTTCGCTTTTATAATCAAAGAAAAAATTCGTAGTCGGTAAGATGTTTGGATAGCTTTGCATGTATTTTTTATCGCTTGGATTGAAGATGAAAAATCTATCAAATTTGGTAATATAATCAAAAATTTTAGGGTATCTTTCAAGTCCGTCGTATTGGTAGTTTATGAGAGTATTTTTGCACTTGCTTTTTAAAAAATCTAAAATTTTTTCATCGTATCTATGGGCAAGTATGCAAAAAACATAATCCACCTTATCATAGGCTTTTAGTTTTTCTTGCATGTATTTAAGCGCGCGTTGTTTTTGGTATTTTTCCTTGGCGTTTTTGTCAAAAAATTTTTTAAGTTTTACTTTTAAATGTGAAATCAAATTTGAATATTTAGAAAAATCTTTTGAAAGATCTATAACTTCAAAGCCGTAATAGGATAAATTTTTATGAATTTCTGTATGCATAGCCACATCAAGAGGACATGCTAAAATTATACTTTTGCTCTCGCCAAATTTTTCATTTGTTTGCACAAAAAGCCTTGTAAATTTTACTTATTGCTGGTAAAAAATGTATCGTTATGGATATTTTCAAAAGCTGCTTTTAGCGATATAAAAAGCTTTGGATTTGCTTTTTCAAGCTCACTTAAAAGTTTTTTTGTTTCAAATCTCGCATGAGGCATTTTGATATCCATACGCATAGCCGGGCACATTTCATCACCAACTACTTTAAGTTCATTGCGTATGGCGTTTTGCACCAAGGCTCGTTCGCGTACAAAAATAAGCGGACGAATCACTATAATGCCATTTTTTGCAGTGTATTTTGGAGCTAGGGTTCGCAAGGCTCCATTATAGGTGAAATTCATGAAAAAACTTTCAACCGCATCGTCAAGGTGATGGGCGATAGCTAGTTTATTATAGCCGTGTTTTAGGGCGTAGCTATAAAGATAACCTCTTCTAAGGCGACTAAAAAAACTACAAAAACTAGAATTTTGGCGAATTTTATCTTTTGCAAAATCAAAAATCGTGCTGTCTATGACTTCGTGCTCGATGCCGTGTTCTTTGCAATGTTCGTTAAGATAGCTATAATCCTCGCCCATGCCGTAGCTTAATGTAACGGCTTTGAAATTAAATTTTTCTGGCGTTACGCTTTGCATGTGTTTTAAAATATGTGCCAAGGCTAGGCTGTCTTTGCCTCCACTAAGCCCTAGCAATACATTGTCACCGCCTTGTATCATTTTGTATTTTGCGTTTGTTTTGCCGACTATGCTTAGAAGTTTTTTGCTTATTATCATAGCTGGGCTACCATTTCTAGTATAAAATCCGCACTGATTTTTGCCGAAGTGTTTAAAAATTTATCAAAATCAAATTCCGCTCCGCCACCAGCTTCGTCACTAATGGCTCTTAACACAAAAAATGGGACATTCATTTGTGCGCAAACTTGGGCGACGCTGGCACCTTCCATTTCGGTGGCATCGGCGTTAAAGGTTTTGGCTATCCAGTCTTTTTTATCTTTTTTGCAGATAAATTGATCGCCTGTTGCGATTATGCCGCCGCTTAGATTTATGCCTTTGGCTTTGGCGATTTTAAGGGCTAGGGCATTTAATCGCTCGTCTGTTTTGCAAAAAATTTCAATGCCCGGCACATAGCCATAAGGATGTCCAAAATCCGTGATATCAAGGTCGTGCTGAACAAGGCTTGTTGCGTAGATGATATCGCCGATTTTTAGTTTAGGATTTAAAGCGCCTGCAACGCCTGAAAATAAAAGTGTTTTCGCTTTAAATTTTTGCAAAATTATGCTTGCAGTTATGGCTGCATTTACCTTGCCTATTTTTGAATAAGCGATAACTATGTCGTGATTTGCATATTTTGCACTGTAAAATTCGTTTGATGCAAAGTTGTGAGTTTCGTAAGTATCTAGGCGATCAAGTATAGGTGTGATTTCTTCTTGCATAGCACCCAAAATGCCTATCATAACCTATCCTTTAAAAAGTTTAGGGCTTCATCAAGACTTGCTAAATTTGTAATGCTAAGAGTTGGTTTATCGGTGATTTTTTTATTTATCCCGCTTAAAACCTTGGCACCAAATTCTATATAAATGTCAGCTTCGTTGTTTAAAATACTTTGTTTGTATTTAACAGGGCTTGTTAGCTGTGCTTTTAAAAGATTTAGTGCATCGTCTTTTTGCGAGTAAGCCTTGGCAGTGACATTTGAGATTACGGGTAAAAAGCTATCATTTAGATAATTTTTTAGCTCATTTGCAAGTTTTTCACTAGCATTTTGTAAAATAGGGCAGTGCGAAGCCACCGACATATCAAGCAATAATGCTCGTTTGGCACCAGCGTTTTTAAAAGTGTCTTGAAGTTTTGCTAGGTCATCTTTTGCTCCGGCAACTACGACTTGCCCATCGCAATTATAATTTGCAGCGTAAATTTTAAGTCCGTTATTTCTTGCCTCGGAGCATATATTTTCTATAACTTCGTCTTTCAAATTTAGCACTACCATCATACCAGCGTTTTTGCCCTCGCAGTCTTGTTGCATAAATTTGCCACGAAGGTTTACCAGTTTTAAAGCATTTGTATATGAAAAAGCATTGCTAATAGCAAGGGCACTAAATTCTCCGAGTGAGTGACCAAGGCTAAAAACAGGCTTTACATCGCAGTTTTCGCAAAAAGCAAGGTAGGTCATAAGAGAGTTTAAAACTATGGCTGGTTGAGTAAATTCGCTTACGCCGAGTTTATCATTTTGGGTAAAAAGTAGTTTATCAAAATCAATTTTTACTTCATCGCTAGCGTTTTGCAAAAGTTCTTTGGCGGATTTGTAATTTTCATAAAATTCTTGCCCCATGCCAAGGCATTGCGATCCTTGGCCGGGAAAAATAAAAGCAATTTTCATCATGTATTCTTAGTGATGATGTCCGCAGCAGCAACCGCCTTCATCATCGTCATGATGATGACCGCCACAACATTCGTGATCTTCATGATGATGACCTCCGCAGCATTCATCGCCATGTTCGTGTCCGCCACAACCGCAAGCACAACTATGAGCACCGCCGACCATGCCAGTCATTTTTTCATCTTCGCTAGGATCGCGAATTTCTAAAATTTCGACATTAAATAATAAATCTTTTCCAGCATAAGGATGATTAAAATCAACGACCACTTCGTCATCTTTTATTTCTTTTACACTAACTCTAACGCTTGAACCATCTTCGGCTTGACCAAATAGCTCCATGCCAAGTCTTAGCTCAATACCTGCAAATTGTTCTTTTGGAAGGCTTTGAACAGCGTCTTGATTATAAGCGCCACAAGCATCATCGGCTTTTAAGCAAATTTCTTTTTTGTCGCCTGAATTTAGTTTTAGTACTTCTTCTTCGAGTTTTTCTATGACATGACCGCGACCAGTTATAAAAGAAATTTGACCGCCTTCGCTCATATTTGATTCTAAAATTTCGCCATTATTAGCGTCTTTTAGTTCGTAAAACATGGTTACAACTTTTTCTTGCACATTATCTCCTTGTAAAATTGAATAAATAATGCAAGATTATATCTAAAAAAGTTTAAATATTAGTCACGATTTGGAGCTGTTTTGGCTTCATTTGTGTTTGGATAGCCAATTTTAAGAGCTTTGTAAAAACGATTCGCACTTGCTGTATCGCCGACTTTATCAAAACTTATACCAGTATGATATAAAAGTCGTGGCATATAAGAAGCCTGATCGTCTTTTGCAACGCTAGCTTGGTAGTATTTTATAGCGTTAGAATAGTTTTTTTGTCTGTATTGTATTTCGCCAAGATAGTAGTTTGAAGTAGCAGGCATGAAATTTTTTGAAATTAAATGTTCAAAATATGCTTTTGCTTCGCTATCTTTTTTATTATTAAAAAGTTGAATAGCTTCGTTTATCAAGCTTTTATTGTCGGTGCTTGATAAATTTACTTTTGGACTTTCTGCCGCCTTGTTGGCTGTGTTTTTTTTACTTACATTTGTTTGAGAACTTGCTTTTTTGTCTATCAAACCTGCAAGTTTACTAAGTGCATTTTTTATCTCTTCGTAATTTGATTTTTGAGTAGCTTGGGTTTCGTCGATAGATTTGCGTAAAGTTGCTAATGTATCGCCTGTTTCGACACCCATACTGGTATCGCCATTTACTCTAATCTCTAAATCGCTTAGTCTTTGCTCGATTTTTGCCATTCGAGAATTCATGCCCTCAACAACGCTTTGTAAACCCTGAATTTGTTCGCTTAGCGAGCTTAGATCCCCTTGCATACTTTGAACACTTCTTTTATTTTTTAGAAGTTCTTTTTCGTTTTCTGTAAGGCCATAAGGGTTTTCGGAATTTAAATTTCCAGCATCAAAGGCTGAAACTTGTGCAAAAACTGGCAAAGCGGCCGCCAAAACGGCGACCGAGATAAATTTGACTGTAGTCATATTTGATTATGGAAGAACTTTGAATTCTGCACGTCTGTTTTGTGCATCGCAAGATTTTGATTTGTCTGTGCAAACTGGATTGCTTTCGCCATAGCTTACAACATCAACTCTTTCAGCAGCAACGCCATTGCGAACAAGAGCGTCTTTTACACTTTTAGCACGTTTTAGACCAAGTGCATAGTTATACTCATCAGTACCCCATTCGTCGCAGTTGCCTTCAACTTTGACTGAAAGTGATTGAGCTTCTGCTTGATTAAACAAAGCAGCATTTGAGCTTACTGTACCTTGTTGATCAGCTGTTATGTTATATTTGTCAAAGCCAAAATAAACATTTTTAACTTGAGCTTGGATATTAGCGATCAAAGCATTAAGTCTATCAGCATCACTCATGCTACCATCAGAAACTGATGTTTGTGAGTTTGCATTCATATCTACTTCTGGTGCTTTTGAGCTACAACCACTAAAAATTACTGCCGCAATGGCAACGCTTGTTAGAACTATTTTTTTCATAAAAATCCTTTAAAAAAAAATTTCTGGGAATTATACCATAAAAACTTTAAATTTTTACCAATCTATTGACTGAATTTTACCAATTTTTAATGGAAATTGAAAACTTTTATTTTCGTTTAATCTTATTACGCCCAAAGAACTCTGTCCGCCGAGTTGTTTTATAAAGATTACACTTTCTCCATCGCTTGAAAATCTTGGATAATTATTTTTGCCGCTAGCTGTTAGTTGGCGGATAAAATTTGTTTGGGTTGAGATAAGATAAATGTTAAAACTATTGCTTGGATCGCTGCTATTTTCACGGCTTGAATAAACTATATAGCTACCATAAGTGCTAACTGAGTTATTGTTTTTGCCATGATATACCATTTGTTCGACACCACCACCATTTGCACTTACTGAAAAGATATTTGGATAACCAAGACGTTCAGATACAAAAACTATTCTGCTATTGTTATCAACAAAATTTCCATTTACATCTATGCCCGGATAGTTTGTAACTTGGTTAAGTTTTTTGCTAGATAAATCATAAACATAAATATCTGGTTGATCTTTTGGTGCCATGGTTAATAATAGTTTTCGTCCGTCTGTGCTAACATCAGAGGCTATAAGCATACCATTGCTATCTATTATTTTAGCTTTTGTTCCTTTTTGTAGATTGTATCTATATAAAGTAGGTTTGTTGTTTACAAAAGATGTATAATAAAAAGTTGTTTGATCGGCTCCGCCCCATTTTGGAAAGATATTTAATCCGCCTCTAATAATAGGTTTTTGATAGGTCAAAGTATAATCAGCAACTGAAATTGTACTTTCTTTGGCTGAAGTGTATTTTGAAAATATTATAAATTTTTCCATCCAACCTACTGGTGGTAAGCCTAATTCATTTGTAAGTTCAACTATACTTTTATGTGCTAAAAATGGGTATTTATCGCCATTTTGCATGGTATAGACTTTTTCATATCTTACGCTTGCTCTTTGAGCGTCTATAAGTTTTACTTTTAGAGTAAGAGGTGAATTTTGTGAGCCTTCAAGAGCGTATCTAAAAATAAGTTGAGCCCCTTTGTCGCTCATGGTATTTGAACGAGGGTCACCTTCATAAGTACTTTTGATGAGTTCATCAACGACTTCAAAATCCGAACTGACTTTTAAATCCCCAAGCATAATTTTATGAAATTTTTCTTTAAAAGCCGTATCGCTAACTGCTGTTGTAGCGTCTTGTAGAACTATTTTTGGTAGAGCTACACCTTGATTTACAACCGAGATTGTTGCGTCTGTACCAAAAAGGCTCAACGCAAAAAACACAAGAGTAATGAGTTTTTTCATTTTTTCCTCCGAAAATTTATTGAATTTGTATTGTATCTTGCATACTTAAATCTAAAATAATATCCGTTCCATCTGGTGAAAACGGAAATTTCTCTGTTTTTAAAATTTCAAGACATTCTTTGACTTTTGAATTAAATTCTTCGTCATAAGGTAGCTTAATGATCTCATAACTAAAATTTCCTCGTCCGTCTATTTTTATTTTAACCTTGGCTTCGTTGTTTGTATTTGCCTTGTAACTTCGCCATCTTCTTTCGATTTGTTTGTTTATAGCACCTCTTAATGGATCATAAGTTCCAGTCATTTGTGATTTTGGTGTGGCTGAACTTTTATCTAATTTGATTGCTTTTATGATATCGCTTGCTGCTGTGCTAGCTGGCTTGTTTGATTTTTCGCTTTTTTTGCGAGAATTCGTTTTTTTAGGTTTTGGTTCTTCGATATTTTTTAACTTACTAGTATCTATTTCGCTAAAAAGATTTTTCAAATTTGGTTTTTTTGTTTCAACTTTTTTTGGCTCTTTTTTTACTATTTCTTTTGCATCTTCTTTTATGGTTGGTATAGGCTCAGGTTCAGGTTTTGGCTCTGGTTTTGGTTCGGGCTTTGGTGGTTGCGGTGCTGGTTCTGGCTCTTTTACCGGTAAAGTTGGAGTAGGAAGAGGTTCGTCTGGAATTTTGTTTGTAGTTTCTTCTTTTACCTCTTCTTCTTCTTCTTTTGGTTCTTCTTTTTTGACCTCGGCTTTAACAATTTTATCTTTTTGCTCTGGTGCTTTAGATTCTTTGGCTTCTTCTTCTCGTTCAACAGGCACTAAGATATCTATAAATGCATCTTTATCGTCTGTGTATCTTTTGGCTGGATCTACAAAGTATGTAAGCTTAAAAAATACTACTATAATAAGTAAAAAGTAAATTGTTAAAGCCACTAAGAATGAACTAGTGGTCGGGAACTTAGGCTTTGGCATTTTATCCGTTTGTTTGCAATGCAACCTTTGTAAAGCCGACATTTTTAAGGCTTTTTAGCACAAACATCACATCATTGTATTTTAAATTTTTATCTGCTTTTATGTAAATAGGCGATTGCTTGTCGTATTTTTGACTAAGCAAAACAAGATTATCAGGGAATTCTTCAACACTCATAGTGCTTTGTTCTATTCTGATTTGTCTTTTTTCGTTCATGTATACGACAAGATCTTTCATATTAACAGACGAAGCTTTTGTTTTTGAGCCATCTGGTAATTTTATGTCTTCTTGATAAGTGATAGTTGGCATGGTTACCATTAAAATCGCAAGCAAAACCAACATAATATCAACCAGTGGCGTTATGTTTAATTCTGGCGCGTCGCTGTTATCAAATTTTCGTGACACCGATTTGGTCCTTTAAACTCATTAATATATCGCATTGGCGATCTAATGTTCCCATTAATTCGTATGATTTGCGTTTTAAAAGTAAGCTAAAAGTATACGCCGGTATAGCTACGAAAATTCCAGCACCAGTGGCGACAAGGGCTTCTGAAATAGCAGGGGCAATAACACCCAAACTAGCATTTGAGCCATTTCCAAGGCCTGAAAAAGTTTCGAGTATAGAAACAACCGTTCCAAAAAGTCCTATAAAAGGTGAGGTTGAAGCTATGATATTTAGCCAAACTATCCCGCTTGTCGAGTTTTTTTCGGCAAGACTCATACAGACATTTAACTTCTCTTTTGTGATTTTTGTATTAGTACACTTATGAAGCGATGAGTTATTCGGGAGTGTTTTAGCACCCATTAAAAGCGATTCTAAGGCAGATTGTTCATTTTTTTGCCATCTGCCTAAACCGCTCATACGAGAAAACAATATAGTAAAGCTGGTTATAAAATAAATCGATAACCAGCTTAAAACAAAAATAGTTATAAAACTACTTCGTGAAAAGTAGTTTAAAATGATATCTGCTCCGCCCACTTTATTTTGCTTTCACTATGTTTTCCATTTTGGCAATAGTACTTGCTAAGGCGGCGTTGTCGCTACTTATGCTCTCTATTAGTTTTTTAGCTTCTTGCAATGAATTTGCTAAATCACTTTCGCTATTACCTGCTACATATACAGCACCGTCTGCTAAAACAGAAACCTTGCTTTCGTCTATCTTAGAGTAACCCCAGTTGATAGCGACTACATCGTGTTTAGCGTCTGTGTGTTCTATGTCTATAATACCTGCTTTTAAAAGCGTAACCAAAGAGGCGTGATTTGGCAAAACACCAAATTCGCCATCGCTTCCCGGAAGTACAACACTACTTACGTCATCTGAAAAAATTTTACCTTCTGGTGTTACTATTTCTAGATGTAAATTTGCCATCGCACTTCCTTTTTAAGCTTTGATTTTTTCAGCTTTTGCTATTGCCTCGTCTATATCGCCGACCATATAAAATGCTGCTTCTGGCAAATGATCGTATTTACCTTCTAGGATGCCTTTGAAACCTGCAATATTTTTTTCAAGTTCAACATATTTACCGGGACTACCTGTAAATACTTCGGCAACGAAAAATGGTTGAGACAAGAATCTTTCTATTTTTCTAGCTCTATCAACTGTAAGTTTGTCTTCTTCGCTAAGTTCGTCCATACCAAGGATAGCGATGATATCTTGCAAATCTTTGTATTTTTGAAGGACGGCTTGAACGCCACGAGCAACTTTATAGTGTTCTTGACCGATGATTTGTGGATCAAGCATACGAGATGTTGAATCTAGTGGATCGACAGCCGGATAGATACCTTTTTCTGCGATTGCTCTGTTAAGAACTGTTGTTGCGTCAAGGTGAGCAAAAACGGTTGCAGGTGCAGGGTCGGTAAGGTCGTCAGCTGGAACATAAACAGCTTGAACAGAAGTAATAGAACCTTTTTTGGTTGAAGTAATTCTTTCTTGGAATTTACCCATTTCGCTTGCCAAAGTTGGTTGGTAACCAACGGCTGATGGGATACGACCAAGCAAGGCTGACATTTCTGAACCTGATTGAGAGAAACGGAAAATATTATCGATAAACATCAAAACATCAAGACCCATTTCATCACGGAAGTATTCAGCCATAGTAAGACCAGTTAGAGCGATACGGTTTCTTGCTCCCGGTGGTTCGTTCATTTGACCATAGCATAGGGCAACTTTATCAAGAACGTTACTTTCTTTCATTTCGTTATAAAGGTCATTACCTTCACGTGTTCTTTCGCCAACGCCAGCAAAGACTGAATAGCCGCTGTGTTTGAAGGCAACATTGTGAATAAGCTCCATAATGATAACTGTTTTACCAACACCAGCACCACCAAATAGTCCAACTTTACCACCTTTTGCATAAGGTGCAAGCAAATCGACAACTTTAATACCAGTTTCAAAAATTTCACTTTTTGTGCTTTGTTCTTCAAATGGTGGTGGATCTCTGTGGATTATCCATTTTTTATCAAAGTCTACATCTTCTCCTTCATCGATCAAATCGCCGATTACGTTGAAAATTCTACCCAAAACTTTTTCACCTACTGGAACGCTAATAGGTGCGCCTAGTGCAGTTACGCTAAGACCACGAGTAAGACCCTCACTCATATCCATTGCTATCGTTCTTACGCGGTTGTCTCCGAGGTGAGCGGCAACTTCAAGAATAAGTCTATTTTTTTTGCCCTCAACTTCAAATAAAACTTCGATAGCTTCGTTAATTTTAGGGAGATAGTCGTTAAAATCTACGTCAACGACAGGTCCCATAACTTGGCTAATAATACCTTTCATTTATGCTCCTTTTGTTTATTTCATCGATTCGACACCGCTGATAATCTCGATAAGTTCAGTGGTGATTGATTGTTGTCTTGCTTTGTTATAAGCAAGATTTAGTTGTGATACTCGCTCTTTTGCGTTATTTGTCGCATTATCCATGGCTTGCATACGAGCACTGTGTTCTGCGGCAAGTGAGTCAATGAGCGCATAATACATACTATACTCAAAATATTTTTTTAGCAATTCGTCTAAAATTTGAGTGTTATTATCTTCTGGCTCAAATTCCATTAAAGAATTTGAATTTGTATCCTTAACTTCTGGCGGTCTGATCGGAACTATTTGATTTATTCTTAGTTCTTGTGAGATCATATTTTTATAGCCATTATGAACCAAGATGATTTTATCTGTAACTCCATTTATGAAGTCGTTTATAGCATCTTGTATAATGCCTTGTGCTTTTTCATAATTAGGCGAAGAACTAACATGTAAATAACTTTCAAGTAAATCAACTCCTTGGAAGTTAAAATATTCTATACCTTTTTTACCAACGGCACGAAGGCGAACTTTTATCTTTTTGGCTTGGAAATCTTCTATCATTTTTCTAATCTTTTTGATAGTTGCGATATTAAAGCCACCGCAAAGCCCTTTATCGGCAGTTACAAAGATGATATCAACTTTTTCGACTTCTTCTTTGATCTCGAAAAATTTGCTTTCATTTACGACAGAGCCGTATTGACTTATCTTGTAAGCTATCTCTGAAAGGACTTCGTCAATTTTAAGCGCATAAGCACGAGACTTGCGTGCTGCCTCTTCTGCTTTTCTTAGTTTTGCAGTAGAGACAAGTTTCATCGCACGCGTCGTCTTTTGTGTGTTTTGGACGCTTTTGATATTTCTTTTTATATCTTTCAAATTTGACATGTCTTAACCCTTAGTCAGCAGAAAATGTCGCTTTAAATTCTTTCAATACTTTATGTAACGCTTCTTCGGCTTCTTTATCAAGTGCTTTTTTAGTTCTAATTTGTTCAAAAATTTCAGGATATTTAGCCTCTACATAAGGATAAAGTTCTGATTCAAATTTTGTAACGCTTGAAACTTCAATATCATCAAGATAACCTTTTGCACCAGCAAAAATAATCAAAACTTGATTTTCTATCGGAAGTGGGCTGTATGGAGGTTGTTTCAAAACTTCGACCATTTTTTGACCACGATCAAGTTGTTTTCTTGAACTTTCGTCAAGATCGCTTGCAAATTGTGCAAATGCTTGAAGTTCGCGATATTGTGCAAGGTCTAGGCGAAGAGTACCTGAAACTTGTTTTGCAGCTTTGATTTGTGCTGAACCACCAACACGAGAAACCGAAAGACCAACATTGATAGCTGGACGAATACCAGAGTTAAACAAGTCAGTTTCAAGGAAAATTTGTCCGTCTGTGATTGAAATAACATTAGTTGGAATATACGCAGAAACGTCGCCTGCTTGTGTTTCGATGATAGGCAAAGCCGTAAGTGAGCCAGCGCCTAGTGCATCACTAAGTTTACTAGCACGTTCAAGTAGTCTTGAGTGTAGGTAGAAAACATCGCCTGGATAAGCTTCACGACCCGGTGGGCGGCGAAGAATCAAAGACATTTCGCGGTAAGCCACGGCGTGTTTGCTAAGATCATCATAAATGATAAGGGCGTGACGAGAGTTATCACGGAAGTATTCGCCCATGGTAACACCAGCGTAAGGTGCAAGGTATTGAAGTGCTGCTGTTTCAGAAGCACCTGCATTTACAACTATGGTGTAATTCATAGCGCCGTATTCTTCAAGTTTTTTAACAACTTGTGCAACGGTTGATTGTTTTTGACCGATAGCAACATAAATACAAATAACATCTTGACCTTTTTGGTTGATGATAGTATCTATCGCAACTGTTGTTTTACCAGTTTGGCGGTCGCCGATGATAAGTTCGCGTTGTCCTCTACCGATAGGAACTAGGGCGTCGATAGCTTTTAGACCTGTTTGAAGTGGTTCATGAACTGATTTTCTAGCCATGATACCTTTTGCTTTTTCTTCGACGAAACGAGTTTCGCTAGTTTCGATAGGACCTTTTGCGTCTATAGGTTCGCCAAGTGCATTAACGACACGGCCTATAAGTGCGTCACCAACTGGAACGCGAAGTAGTTTTTTAAGTCGTTTAACGCTACTTCCTTCTTTGATATTGCTTGTTTTACCAAGGATAACAATACCAACGCTACTTTCTTCGAGGTTGAGAGCCATGCCTTTTTCGCCGCTTTCAAACTCAACCATTTCACCAGCCATAATGTTTTTAAGACCATAGACGGTTGCAACACCATCAGCAACGGAAATTACCTTGCCAGTCTCTTCAACATCAACGTTTAAATCAAAATTTTCAATTCTTTCTTTGATTATCGCGCTGATTTCATCTGCTCTATTTTTTACGCTCACGCTTTTCTCCTTTTTAGATTGCTTTTAGTATGTATTCGCTTAATTGTGCTTTTAGTCTATCGACCGAAAAGCTTACCTCAATGCCCAAATCTTTAAGCTCAATTTTGATGCCATTGTAGTCATCGTTTGTATTTATGAGCTTTATGTTAGAATTAAATTTCTTTGAAAATTTGTCTGAAAGGCTTGTTATATCGGCGTCGCTTAAATTCAAACCGCCACGAATTTCGCCTATGTAGATATTTTCTATGATAGATTTTTGTGTTTTTAGCTCGTCACAAATGCTAGGTATGAGTGCTAGTTTTTTGTTTTGTCCAAGTAGTCTGATAAAGTTTTTAAATTTATCGTTTGGATTTTCGAGTAAAGAAAGCACAAAATCAATTTTTGCTTGCATGTTTAGGGTTGGTAAATTTATGATACTGTTAAATTTATCCAAACTAAATGCGGACGAAATTTTGTCTAAATTTGTGATAAATACATCAAGTTCATCTTTGCTTGTGCCATTTAAGATAGCTTTGACGTATTTTTTTGCAATTTTTTCGTTCATTAGCTAACCTTTTTCATTATGATATTGACAAGCTCTTTTTGATCGACTTTTAGGCTATCGTTTGCAAAAATATCGTTTAGAATTTCGTTTACAACGGTTTTTGTCATCTTTCTTGTTTCAAATTCTTGTTGTTCTTTGAAACTTCTTTCGATATTTAACATCTCTTGTTCGCTATCTTTTTTGACTTTTTCAGCCAAATTTACTGCTTCTTTTTTTGCAGTTTCTATGAGAACAGAGGCGTTTACTTTTGCTTCGTCTATTCTTTTAAGTGCCTGTGTTTTTTTGTTTTCAGATTCTTTTAGTTTTTCTTGTATATTGCTAAGTTTGTTTGCAATCTTGTCGATTCTTGACTGATACAAGGCTTTTAAAGGCTTAGTTACAAAATAGGCAAGAATTCCAAAAAATAAAAGAAAGTTTAGGGTTCTTTCGATGAAGTCGTAGTTTTTTTCTCCACCGGTGGCTAACATTAAGGTTGGCAAAATGAGTAAAATAAGTAATTTTTTCACTTACACTCCTTAAATTTTGACTAATTTTTCGCTCAAAGCTGATTTTAATTCTGGCAGCTTTTGGCTCAAATTTGCTTTGAGTTCATTTTTTTGCTCGGCAAGAGTGCTTAAAAATGTCTCATAGTTGGCTTCAAGAGCACTTCGTTTAGCATCAATTTCTTTTGCAGCAACAGCTTTTGCCGCATTTAATGCATCTTGTTTTATTTTATTCGCTTCATTTCTTGCACTTTGCAAGATACTTGCGGCTTCTGCTTCGTGTATGCTTAAATCGCTTGTATTTTTGCTAACGCTCTCTTCGTCGTTATTTATAGATGCATTTCTGTCATCTATATATTTAAGCATAGGTTTGTAAAGCAGAGGATTTAGTATCGCTATAAGTGCTAGAAAAACGACAGCAGTTAAGATAACAAGATAAAAATCTACCTTTAACTCTATCATCGACTCTCCTTAAAAGTTTTGTCAGAATAATTGGGATTTTACTATAAATAAATAAAAAATAAAATAAATTTCAAACAAAATCTACAAAATTTTATTCATAAATTCGTAAATTTGCTCAATATTTTTAAATTCTATAACTAAATTTTTATTTTTTATCTTTGAAGTCAAATTTAATTTTTTGATATTTTTTTGTAATTCTTCTAGGGCTTTTTTGTGTTCGCCACTAGCTTTTAGTATTTCTTTTTTTGCTTTTGGCTTGTTTTTTAGCTTTCTTAGTAGGTCTTCTGTTTGTCTGACTGTTAGTTTTTGTCCGATTATGGTATCAACCACGGCTTTTTCGTCGTTTTTATCGAGTCCAACTAAAATTTTTGCATGTCCTTGGCTTAATTTTTCATCTATTAATAATTCTTGCGTTTTTTTCGATAAATTTAAAAGCCTTAGAGTGTTTGTAATCTGGGTTCTTGACTTGTGAATAATGTTTGCTAGGGCATCTTGAGTGATTTTATATTCGCCTATAAGTTCTTGATATGAGTTTGCAAGCTCTATAGGGTTGAGGTTTTCTCTTTGTATGTTTTCTATAAGAGCTAATTCTCGTAAATTTTTTGATTCAAGGTCGGCGACTATGGCTTTGATTTTATTTTCGCCAAGCAATTTTGTTGCTCTTAAACGTCTTTCACCTGCGATTAGCATATAGCCATCTTCTTTGCGTATAACGATGATAGGCTGGATAAGTCCGTGTCGTTTTATGCTTTCGCTTAGTTCTTTTAAGCTTTCTTCGTCAAAATGTTTTCGTGGTTGGTAAGGGTTTGGTGAAATTTTTGATACTTTTATCTCTTCGATACTATCAGGGCTTAGTCCAAAATAATCAAGAACTTCGTCGTCTTCATATGCTGATTTAGCATCTTGGAGCATACTTCCAAAATTTATTTTCACTTTTTCCTTTGCCATTTTTATCCTTAGTTTAGTATTGAGTAGGCTAAATTTTGATAAGCAATTGAGCCCGGGGATTTTATATCGTAAAGTATTACTGGTTTGCCAAAACTTGGGCTTTCGGCTAGTTTTATGTTGCGTGGTATTATCACAAAATCATCTGGATTGTCTTTAATGGTAAAAAGTTTGCTTTTGAAATTTTCACGCAAATTATTTACAGCCTCTTTTGAAAGATTATTTTGAGCGCTAAACATGGTAGGTAAAAAGCCTTTTATGGTAAGTTTTGAATTTATGCTTTTTTTGATATATTTAACCGTGTTTAGTATAAGAGCAACGCCGTCAAGTGCGTAAAATTCGCATTGAATCGGGATAATGACGCTATCACTTGCACTTAGGGCATTTACCGTTATGCCACCAAGAGCTGGCGGACTGTCTATGATGATAAAATCGTATTCGTCTCTTATCTCTTGAAGTTTTTTACGAAGTATAAGTTTAAAATCTCTATCGTTTTCGTTAAATTCCCTTTCTATGCTTACCAAACCTATGTTTGAAGGTGCTAAAAATAGAGTTGGAATTTGTGTTTGTAAGACAATTTGTGAGAGTTTTTTTGAGCCTGTTAAAACATGATAGATGTTAAATTCGTAATCGCTTCTTTTAAAGCCCAATCCCGTGGTAGCGTTAGCTTGTGGGTCTATATCTATAAGCAAAACCTTTTTTTCTGCAACTGCCAAAGAGGCTGCAAGATTTACAGCCGTGGTGGTTTTGCCGACTCCGCCCTTTTGATTTGCTATAGTTATGACTTCACTCATCTTAAAGAATACACCTTTTTTTTGTTAATTAAAATAGCTCCATCTTCGCAAAGCACAGCCTCTGATAAATCTACGCTTTCATTATTTATATGTGTGATGAAGTTTTTTGATTTGTCGAATTCTACACTAAACTTACTTAAAATTTCTTTCCAAGAGATTTTTTTTTCAAGTAATTCACAAAAGCCCCAAACTAAGTCGTTTGCTTGTATGCTTATGTCTAAAACCCCCGCATTTTCGGGTGCTTTTAACAAATTTAAACCTATGCTACCGACATAAAAATTTTGCACTTTTGTGCTTATGGTACCACCGATTTTTAGCTCATTTAGATAAAAATCATTTGGCCATTTTACCCATAAATTTGAGCCTAAATTTTGCAAGTAAATTTTCATTATCATAGAAAAATAAATCGAAATTGATGCTTCGTTTAAATCATTTGGTAAAAAATTTTTATCTACACAAAAAGATAAAAATAAATTTCCTTCATAGCCGTTCCACTCATTTCCACGACTGCCAACACCTTGGGTTTGATTTTTCGCACATATCGCATAAGGTGGCTTTATAACGCCCTTTCGCAAAGCGTCTGTTAAATAAAGATGAGTTGAAGGGCAAGAATCGACAAATTCTACAAGCATAAAAAATCCTAATTTTAAATTTTATAAATCAAATTTGAAATTTATTCAATCAAATTTGATGACTCAAATAAATCAAATTTGATAATGAAAAAATCAAATTTGATGAATTTAAACAAAGCAAATTTGATAAATACAACAAATTTGATGACTCAAATAAATCAAATTTGATAGACAAGTTAAGTTTTTATCAAATTTGATAATGAAAAAATCAAATTTGATGAATTTAAACAAAGCAAATTTGAAAAAAACTTATCAAATTTGAAGTTTAATCAATCAAATTTGATGAACTAAAATAAATCAAATTTGATAACAGCAAAAATCAAATTTGATAGTTTTAACAAATTTTATCTTTGAGTTTTAACCTTTTTCCATTTATATATGAAAAGGCGTCACTGGCTTTTTTACCCGGTTCTTGAAGGCTGAAAATCTCGACAGAAGCGTCTTTGCAAGCTATTGTAAAACTATTTTTTGAAATTTGTAAAATTTCGCCACTTTCGCCTTGCAAATTTGCTGGTTTTAAAGATAAAATTTTAAGACCGCTTTGCAAATACAAGCCCGGCCAAGGGTAAAAAGCCCTAAATTTTGCATAAATTTCATCCGCTGTTTCATCAAAGCTAAAAAGCCCCATTTCTTTTTTGATTTTTTTGCATAAACTTGCCTTGCTTTCGTCTTGTTTTTGGGCTTTTATATCCTTGAAATTTTCAAGCGTTTTGATTATGAGTGCGGCAGCCATGTCGCCAAGTTCGTCAAAAAGTTGTTCGGCGGTTTTATCAAGGCATGAAGTTTTGGCGATTTGCAAGATATCGCCGGTGTCTAGCCCTTCTTGCATAAGCATGCTAGTTACGCCAGTTTCGCTTTCATTAGCCAAAATCGCACTTTGAATCGGACTTGCGCCACGAAATTTTGGCAAAATAGAGGCATGCAAATTTATACAAGGTGCCGTATCTAAAATCTCTTTTGGCAAGATTTGCCCATAGGCTGCAACTACTATAAAATCAGGTTTTAGCGATGCGATATATTTTTTTGTGCTTTCATCTTTTAGATTTTTTGGTTGTAAAATGGGAATTTTTGGGTAGTTTTCGTTTACAAAAGCCTTGACGCTTGGCGGAGTTAAAATTTGTTTTCTGCCAACAGGGCGGTCAGGCTGGGTGAAAACTGCTAAAACATTTATATTGTGTTTTAAGATATTAGCCAAAATTTTTGTTGCATACTCTGGTGTGCCCATAAAAATTATATTCATGCTCTATCCTTTATGTAGTTTTGCCAAATTGGTTTTAAATTACATTACCGCCTTGTTTTGGCGATTTTCGCTATCAAATTTGCCTTATAAAATCGCTTTTATCCTTTGGCTTTTTGCAAAATTTAGCCAAAAATACTTTGTCAAATTTGTGTTTTTAGAAAAATTTTTGCTATTTTTTGGATAAATTTTGCAGATTTTAGCCAAAAAAATTTTAAAATTTCATTTTTTTAGCTTCTCGCCAAATTTATCTTTGTTGCCATAATACACAAAGCTAAGCACCTCGGCGACTGCCTTGTAAAGCTTGGCTGGTATGAGTTGGTCAGTTTCGCAAAGTTTGTAAAGTTCTCTTGCAAGGGGTGGATTTTCTACTATTTGCACATCGCTTTGTGCGGCGATTTTACGAATTTGCAAAGCCATATAATCAACGCCTTTTGCCAAAACTATCGGTGCGTCCTCTTTGGATTTGTCATAGCGAAGTGCGACGGCGTAATGGGTTGGGTTAGTGATAACTACATCGGCATTTGGCACTTGCGACATCATGCGGCGGCGACTAGTCTCCATTTGCAAACGGCGAATTCTGGCTTTGATTTGCGGATCGCCCTCCATTTGTTTGTATTCGTCCTTGACTTCTTGCTTGCTCATCCTTAAATCTTTAAAATAATTATATCTCACAAACAAAATATCTATCAACGCTAAAACCAGCAAGACTATAAGCATGACTCCAGCAAGGATAAGCATTTTGTCTTTAAGCCATGTTAGCTGATCCCAGATGCCTAAAAATAATGTATGCGGCAGTTCTTTTATGAATTGCAAAAAAAAGTAAAAACCTACGCCAAAAACCGCTGTAACTTTGAGGCAAATTTTGATACCTTCTATAAATTTTTTTAAAGAAAATAGATTTTTTAGTCCTTTTATGGGGTCGATTTTGTTTAAATTTGGTATGATGGGCTTGGTCGTGAAAAGAAAGCCAAACTGCATGATATTTACAAGCACTGCCGAAATGGCAACGCATATAAGTATAGGTAAAATGATAAGTAAAAAACGTCCTATGGTGTTTATGGCTAGTTCGTAAATATTTGCAGGGCTTAGTTGTGTGCCTATAAAGCTCATGAAGTATCTATAAAGCAAAACTACTTGTTCTCGCATGAAGTCCATGAGTGCGATTAGCATGCCTATGCCAACGACTAAGGTTACAAAACCGCTGAAATCTTGAGATTTGGGGACATTGCCTTCTTTTTTCGCGTCTTCGATTTTTTTCGAGGTGGGTTCTTCGGTTTTTTCTTGATCGTCGCCTGCCATTTTTTGCCTAAAAATTTTTGCGAAATTATAGCAAAAAAGTAAAATTAGCCAAAATGAAATTGAATTTTATAAATTTGTAATTTTTTTGCTTAAAAAATGTTTATTTAAACTCAATTTGATTAAAATTTTATTATAATTTAAAGCTGTAAAGGAGAAAGCCATGAAAACAAAGTTTATTTTATTAAGTTGCGTTGCATTTTCATCTCTTTTTTCAAATGAGATAATTGATCTAGCTAAACAGTATGGTTTGGTGGCTATGCCAAGCGATCCAGCCGAACTTAGAAAAATGATAAATGAAGCGGCACCAGATTCACAGCAGTATCCGACAAATATGGCAACATACGAGCTTGGAAAAAAGCTTTATTTTGAACCTAGACTTTCAAAATCTGGCATTATTTCGTGCAATACCTGTCACAATCTAGGTCTTGGCGGTGCAGACGGCGTTCCTGTTGCTACGGGACATAAATGGACGCCAAATCCTCATCATGTAAATTCTCCAACTGTTTATAATAGCGTGTTTAACTCTGTGCAGTTTTGGGACGGACGAGCCAAACATTTAGCCGAACAAGCAGCGGGTCCTATGACGGCTATGCCAGAAATGGCTAGCACTCCAGAACTTGTAGAACAAAGGCTAAAATCCATACCGCAATATGTTGAAGAATTCAAAAAAGTTTTTAATAGTGAAATCAAATTTGATCTTGTAAATACCGCGATCGGCGTTTTTGAACGCACCTTGGTAACTCCATCAAGATACGATAAATTCCTTGAAGGCGATGAAAACGCATTAAGCGAAAAAGAGAAAAAAGGCTTTAAATTATTTTTAGAAACAGGTTGTGCGAGTTGCCATTATGGCGTAAATTTAGGCGGTAGGTTAGAGCATTTTCAAGTCGTTTCTAAGTATAAATACTATCATATCGGCGATTTTAGAGGCGATAAATATGGCATGATAAAGGCGCCAACTTTGAGAAATATCGAACTTACGGCTCCGTATTTTCATAACGGCGTTTATTGGTCGTTAAGAGATGCCATTAAAGACATGGGTACTATCCAACTTGGTGATAATATAAGCGATGAAAATGCCGATTTGATCGTTACATTTTTAAAATCTTTAACTGGCAAAATGCCAAAAATAGACTATCCGATATTGCCACCGTCTACTGAAACTACTCCAAAACCTGATTTGGAACATTAATTTTTTGGGGCATTTTTTGCCCCCAAATTTTAAAAATTTAGTTAAAATTTATAAATTTTTAGATACAATCCCCAACTTAACCAACAAAGCTCCATAAACTTTTAAATAAGTGCTTTTTGGTAACTTACCACATGAAAGGATAGCATGAAATACGCTATTATCAAAAACGGTGGAAAACAATATCGAGTAAGCGAGGGTCAATACCTAAATCTCGATCATTTTCAAGCCGAAGCAAAAGCAAAAGTCGAAGTTACAGAAGTTTTAGCTGTTAACGACGGCGAAGTTAAGGTAGGTGCGCCATTTGTTAAGGGTGCAAAAGTTGTCTTAGAAGTCGTAAATGAAGGTAAGGACAAAAAAATTCTTATCTACAAAAAACGTAGAAGAAAAGACTCAAAATTAAAACGCGGTTTTAGACGCCAATATACACGCGTAAAAGTCGTAAGTATCGTAGCTTAAGGAGTAAAGTATGGCACACAAAAAAGGGCAGGGTTCAACCCAAAATAACCGAGATTCTATCGGTCGCCGTTTAGGTGTTAAAAAATTTGGTAGCGAATTCGTTCGCGCTGGAAATATCATAATCCGCCAAAGAGGTACAGCTACACATCCCGGCTCAAATGTTGGCATGGGTAAGGATCATACGATATTTGCTCTTATCGACGGATATGTAAAATTTGAACGCAAAGACAAAGATAGAAAAAAAGTTTCTGTTTATCCTGCGTAAATTTTTTGGGGTTTTTTAACCCCAACTTCTTATTTAACAAAACAAAATTTAACCTACAAAAAGATATAATCCTAGCTAAAATTCAGTCCAAATTTGATAATTTTTTAAAAATTATGTTTTATTTTTTCAAATTTGAAGCTAAATTTGAAAATTATCAAATTTGATATACCAAATTTGATAAGTTAAAATTTTTTGTAAGACAAAAAAGCAAAATAAGGAAAAAAATGTTTATAGATAGCGTAAAACTCACGATTTCATCAGGTCATGGTGGTGCAGGGGCGGTTAGTTTTCGCCGTGAAAAGCATGTTTTGCTCGGTGGTCCAGACGGCGGTGATGGCGGTGATGGCGGAAATGTGTATTTTCTAGCCGATAACAACTCTCACACCTTGGCAGCTTACAAGGGCAAAAGAGCGATGAAAGCTAAAAATGGTGAGCCGGGCATGGGTAAAAGGATGAACGGCAAAAAGGGCGAGGATCTTGTGCTTGTCGTCCCACCGGGCACGGCTGTTTTGGACGCTACAAGTGGCGAATTGCTTTGCGATATGCTAAGCGAGGGGCAAAAGACCCTGTTTTTAAAAGGTGGTAAAGGCGGACTTGGAAATGTGCATTTTAAAAACTCTGTCAATCAAGCCCCAGAATACGCTCAAAAAGGCACCCCAGAAGAAAGTCGTGAAGTTTTGCTTGAACTTAGACTTATAGCCGATGTTGGTTTGCTTGGCTTCCCAAATGTCGGCAAAAGCACTTTGATTTCTGCTATCTCAAACGCAAAACCACAGATAGCAAACTATGAATTTACAACTCTTACGCCAAAATTAGGATTAGTCAGCCTTGATGAATACAACGGCTTTGTTATGGCTGATATCCCCGGCATTATCGAAGGTGCTAGCGAGGGCAGGGGGCTTGGTTTAAAGTTTTTGCAGCATATTGAAAGAACGAAAATTTTGTTATTTATGATAGATTTGGCAAATTATAGAAGTCTTAGTGAGCAGTTTTTTACTTTAAAATCCGAGATTCAAAAATTTTCACCAAAGCTTGCAAAACGTCCTTATGCCATAGCTTTTACAAAGTCTGATGCCTTGCGTGATGAAAAAGAAATTTCAGAATTTTTAGCTAAATTAGAACTTGGCGAAAATTTAAAACAATACAAGCAAGATATCGATAATTACGATATACAAAAGCCATTTTTTGCTATGCAAATCTCATCTGCTACAAACTCAAATTTAAAAGAGCTAAAATCCGCACTTTATGAACTTTTGCAAAGAGATCTTAAGTCTTAATTTTTAAAATTTATAGGCAAATTTTTTGCCTATAAATAAAATTTAAGTTTTTTATTGTTATATGCAAATTCCTAAATTTAGCGTTTGATCGCGGTATTTATTAGTTTTGATATTTTAAACAGACATTAATTTTTTAAAATAATTTAAATTAGCTTATATAAAAAGCATTTAAATTTCGTTGCTGTTTTTTTTGTAGTTTGAAAGGCAAAATCACTATAAAAAGGACGAAAATGAAATTTAAACACGCTTTTAGCCCTTTTGTTTTTTATGTATCTGTGGCTTTACTTTTTATTATTTTGGCTTTTTCTTTGCTTTATCATGATGAGGCTTTGGGTATTTTCAAGGCTCTGCAAGCCTATTTTACCGCCAAATTTGGTTGGTTTTATGTGCTTGGTGCTACGATAATCTTTTTTGCGGTTATGTTTTTGCTTTTTTCTCGCTTCGGTCTTATCAAACTCGGTAGCGACCACTCCACGCCCAAATACTCAAACGCCTCGTGGTTTGCCATGCTTTTTGCAGCCGGTATGGGCATAGGGATTATGTTTTTTGGGGTGGCTGAGCCTGTGATGCACTATCTAGCACCGCCTAGTGCGGAGGCTGGGAGCATGGAGGCTGCCAAAGAAGCGATGAAAATCACCTTTTTTCACTGGGGGTTAAATGCTTGGGCGATTTATTCGGCGGTGGCTGTGGTGCTGGCGTTTTTCGCTTTTAGGCACAAACTCCCGCTTACGCTCCGTTCGGCGTTTTATCCCTTGGTGGGGGACAAAATTTACGGACGTTTTGGCGATATGGTCGATGTTTTTGCCGTGATCGCTACGCTTTTTGGTGTGGCTACTTCGCTGGGATTTGGGGTTTTGCAGATAAATGCTGGTTTTGCTCATCTTTTTGGATTTTCGATGACAGTAGGTATGCAAATCGCTACAATTGCGATTATAACGCTATTTGTAAGCATTTCAGTAAGCAGTGGCATAGACAAGGGCATAAAGCTTTTGAGTAATGCAAATATGATTTTGGCGGTGTTTTTCGTGCTTTTTGTCTTGTTTCTTGGCAATACAACAGGGATTTTAAAAGACTTGGTCGAAAATACCGGTAACTACCTAGCGTCCTTTATCGGCGATACTTTCAATCTCTACGCCTACGAAAAACAAAACGAAGCGTGGCTGGGCGGTTGGACGCTGTTTTATTGGACTTGGTGGATATCATGGTCGCCTTTTGTGGGGCTTTTTATCGCCAAAATTTCACAAGGTCGCACGATAAGAGAGTTCATCACAGGGGCACTTTTTGTGCCGACTGGCTTTACGATAGTGTGGATGAGTGTTTTTGGAAATAGTGCCATAGAGCTCATAAATGGCGGATTTGGCGAGCTTGGGCGTGTAAGTAGCGAAAACAGTTCGCTGGCGATTTTTTTGTTTTTAGAGCAATTTCCTTTATCAAATTTGCTTAGCGGTATAGCCTTGATAATGGTGGTGCTATTTTTTATAACCTCGGCAGATTCGGCTGCGATGGTGATGGATATGCTTTGCTCTCGTGGCAAAGACGCTACTCCAAAATGGCAAAAAATCTTTTGGGCGGTGATTATTGGCTTGGTGGCGTCGGTGCTACTGTATAGCGGTGGTTTGGAGGCTTTGCAGTCCATGACTATGCTGTGGGCTTTGCCGCTGGCGGTTTTGATTTTGGGTTCGCTTTTTGGGCTTTTTAGGGCTTTGCGTGTCGATAGTGAGAAAAAATACACCCAAGATGTGGCAAATTTGCCTATACTTAGTGGCTCAAAATCATGGAAAGAAAGGCTAGAAGCTATCATAAATACGCCTGATTATAGCGAGGCAAAGGACTTTTTAAAAGCCGTGGTAAAACCCGCATTTAGCGAGATTTGCGATGAATTTATCAAAAACAATCTAAACGCAAAAATAGTAGAAAATGGCTCAAAAATCCATATTCACATAGACCACGGCAGTGAGAGGGACTTTGTCTATGGAGTGAGATTTATAGAGACCTCCACGCCTGATTATGCGATGAGTGATAGCTATTATAGGGCGGAGGTGTATTTGCTAGAAGGCGGACGCGACTATGATGTCATAGGGTGGAGCAAACAAGCCCTAATCAACGATGTAGTCGAGCAATACCGCAAACATATGCACTTTTTGCACAAAACTAGGGGGTAAATTTCCCCTTGTTTGTTAAATTTAGTGATGATTTTTAAAGATAAAAGCAAAAATTTGTCTGACAAGGTAATCCAAAAAATTAAAAATAAAAGTGCAAATTCCCCTAAGAAATTTTTTGTATATCCAAACCATTACACCAAACATAGCCATCGTAAGCCAAAGATTTATCACAAAAATAGCTATACTACCTAAATATGTCCAATCAGCGTTATTTTGGATATGCTTATAAGTAGCCGATATAGGCGTAGCTAGCAATTGATAAGCGATAAAAATAAGCCCCAAAGTAAATAATATGGGGTGTCTGTGAATATAGTTTTCTTGATTATCGATAATATCATTAAGCAAAGGAACCAATAAAACAAATATAATCAATATTCTAAGTAGAATATAAATAATTTCTGATTCGCTCATTTAAAAATCTAATTTATAAATGTAATGCCGCTAAAGCATTACTACAATTTTCTTTTTGTTGTTCAGTCATAGTATCCATTGTTTTACACTCTGCAACAACTTTTTTGGCTATGTCTTTATTTTTTCTGTAATAGCTTATGGTTTTAGCTAATTCTTCTTGTTTGACTCCTACTTTTTCGTTATCACATTTAACTACAGCCCAAGTCCCACCAGCCCCAACTCCAGCACCGATTATGGCAAC
>JAILCJ010000176.1 GCA_024680445.1 Campylobacter sp. | reverse complement strand
GGGCTTTCGACTTTAAATACAAGCGAATTTGATCTAGTTATATTAGATCTTACGCTTCCGGGCATTGATGGACTTGAAGTTTGTAAAGAAATAAGAAAAGAACATGATATACCTATCATAATTTCAAGTGCTAGACACGATATTACCGATAAGGTAAAGGCCTTGGATAACGGGGCTGATGATTATTTACCAAAACCATACAATCCCCAAGAATTGCTAGCTCGCATAAAAAGCCATATGAGACGACAAAAACAGCTAAATCAAAACAATGTTCAAGAAGAAAAAGACATGGTTTTAAAAGAATACGAGCATGAAATTTTATTTAAGGGCAAGCCGCTAAATTTGACTATTGCCGAATTTGATATTTTGCGTTATCTCATCATCAAACAAGGCGGTGCCGTAAGTCGTGAAGAGTTGATTTATAATTGCGAGAGCCTAAACGAAGAAAGCACGCCAAAAAGCATAGATGTTATGGTCGGACGCATCAGGGTAAAACTCGGCGAAAATCCCAAAGAGCCACGATATATCCATGCTATACGAGGCATAGGCTATAAATTGGTACTTTAATGAAACGTTCGTCTATATTTTTTACTATAACCTTTATCTTTGCACTTGCTATAACGGCGGTTTTTTTGGCGTTTTTATGGCTGCTCGACTATGATAAGCAAAATTACACCAGAGAATTAAATGCCAAATATTCAAATGTTGCACAGGCAAATTTGTTTTATTTAAGCGGTTTGATGGATGAAGAAAAATACAAAGAAGCCATGTCAAAAGTCGATATGCCAGAGGTAAGAGATAAAAAAATCAAAGATACGATTTTAAACGAGGCACAAATTTTAGAAGAAATTTCTGATGATATCGGTTCTAGTGCGATCTTGCTTTATAACAAGCACAATTACCTTAAAATTCAGCATATCGATACCATAAAAATTTTGATGGATAAGGATTTTCAACCTTACCGCTATGATGTGATAAAGTTTGTTTTTGCGGTGGTTGCGGTGATTTTGCTTTTGGCTTATATTTTTGTGATATATAAACTAAAACCTTTGCGAAAATTAAAGCGACAGATAGTCAAATTTGCTAATGGCGATTTGGCTGGCGTTGTAAATACAAGCAGTGGCAAGGACGAGATTTCAGAGGTTGCCGAGGCTTTTTATGAAGCGGTTTTGCAGATAAAAACCCTAAACGATTCAAGACACCTTTTTTTGCGAAACATTATGCATGAGTTAAAAACGCCTATCACCAAAGGTCGCATAGTTGCTGAAATGATGGATAATGGACGCAGTAAAGAACGGCTAGTAAGCGTTTTTAACAAACTCGAAAGTCTTATAAACGAACTTGCTGCCATAGAGCAAACCACTTCAAAGATAGAGCTTACAAATAAGGCGATTTGTTATATAGATGACATAATGGACGAAGCTATCGATATGGCGATGATAGAACGAAAAGATGTAAGCATAAACAAACTTGTAGATATTAAACTTGAAGTTGAGTTTAAACTTTTTAGCACGGCTATAAAAAATATGATAGATAACGGGCTAAAATACGGAGCTAGAAAATATGTAAATATAGTTATAAACAAAGAAAATATAAAATTTATAACCGAGGGCGAACCTTTAGATCATAGCTTGGATTATTATATACAGCCTTTTATCAAGGGGCAAAACACGCAAAAAAGCTTTGGTTTGGGGCTTTATATAGTTAGCAATATTTTAAACGCTCATGGTATGAAATTGGAATATGAATATAAAAATGGTTTAAATATATTTATTTTTAACAATTTAAACGCTATCATAACACAATAACTTTTTTTTATAAAGGAATAACATGCCAGCAAAAGTTTTTTTATCAGACGATCTTTTGTCACTCATTGACCTTGAAATTTCTAATGTCAAACGTTACTATAAGCATGCTAAGGGTGTCAATAGTCTCTCACTCATATACTTTCGCATACCTGAAACAAATAGTGGCTATGAGTGGATCTTTGAAAAAATTCTGCGAAACACTGATGCTGTTGTGCAAGAGGGTGAAAATTTTGTCGCCGTTTTGTATGCTACAAACAGAACTGGTGCTAGTAAACTGCTAAGTGGTATCCAAGAATTTTTAAACGATAAACCTATCGATATCATCGCAAACTATCCTTATGACGCCAGAGATGCAAAAACTTTAATGGTAAAATTCCAAGACGATATCAAAGAACAATACGGTGTTGTCATGGAATGTTTAAATGTTGATGAAAAACTATCTATTTATGAAGACTAAATTTTAGCGAATCGGCTTTTAGTCGGTTCGCTTTCAA
>JAILCJ010000140.1 GCA_024680445.1 Campylobacter sp. | reverse complement strand
ATCAAATTTACTTCAAATTTGATATCAAATTCCCTAAAATTTTTACATTTTTCAAATTTGACTTATCAAATTTGATTATTTGGCACGATTTTTAAATTTAAGTCCAAAAATCTACAAGAATTCGAGTGATTAAGTTCTAGTTTATAACATAAATGTTATGATTTGCCAAAATTTTGGAGCTTATATGTGGTCGGTCGAGTTTTTAAATGAAAAAGTCAGAGATGAGTTTTTATCCTTGCCAAATGAAATTAGACAACGTGGATATAAAATGTTTGAATTGCTAGAAAACATGGGTAACACTTTGGGCGAGCCATACACAAAAAGCCTAAAAGATGGACTATTTGAAATACGCATAAAAGCCAATGTAGGCATAGCAAGAAGCATATATTGTTATGCGTATAAAAAACGTATAATCATACTGCTAAGTTTTATCAAAAAAAGCCAAAAAACACCTAAAAATGTGCTTGATTTGGCGAAAGAGAGATTAAAGGAGTTTCAAAATGGCGACAATTAAATTTAGAGAAGTTTTAAATGAAGAGTTAAAAAATCCAGAGTTCAAAAAGGCATACGAAGCACTTGATGACGAGTTTGAGACTATCAAAATGCTAGTCAAAGCAAGAAACGAAGCCAAGCTAACCCAAGCCCAAGTAGCTGAAAAAATGGGCGTTAAACAAAGTGCGGTAGCAAGGATAGAAAGCGGAGTGCTAGATATCAAGTATTCGACCTTGTTAAGCTACATAAAAGCCGTAGGCAAAAAGCTAGTCCTGGCATAAAAAGGTGCAAAAGTAGGCATTTTAGCCTTTTAAAAGCCAGAGATTTTAAGCCTTTTTGGCATTAAAGCAAGAAAATGTTAAAATCACGAACTTTATTTGCATAGGAGAAAGCATGGAAAGTTTTATAGTTTTTATAGTCCTTGTATGTGCCTTGATAGCAGCTATCATAAAGCTAGGCATAAAAATCGTCTCTCAATCAGACATTATGATTATCGAACGTTTGGGTCGTTTTCACAAGGTTTTGGGCGGTGGATTTCATGTTATCGTGCCTTTTTTTGACAGCGTTAGAGCGCGTATGAGTATCAGAGAACAGCTCGTTGATATCACAAAACAGCAAGTCATCACGAAAGATAATGTCAATATCTCTGTCGACGGCATCGTATTTTTAAAGGTAATTGACGGAAAAATGGCACTTTATAATGTCGAGGATTATCGCCGTGCGATTTCAAATTTGGCTATGACAACACTTCGTTCAGCCATAGGTGAAATGACGCTAGATTCGACACTTTCATCACGCGATCAGCTAAATTCTAAGCTCCAAATCGCCCTTGGTGATGCCGCAAACAACTGGGGCGTAAAAATTATGCGTGTCGAGATCAGCGAAATTTCTGTGCCACAAGGCATAGAAAACGCCATGAATTTACAAATGAAAGCCGAACGTGAAAAACGCGCTATCGAGCTAAAAGCCGAAGCCGAAAAAGCCGCACTTATCCGCAACGCCGAGGCATTAAAACAAGAAAAAGTCCTAGAAGCCGAAGCCATAGAGCGTATGGCGGACGCCAAAAAATACGAACAAATCGCCCTAGCAGAGGGTCAAAAAACCGCCATGGATAGCATAAATTCAGCCATGTCAAATTCCAAATTTGCAGCCGAATATCTACTCGCACAAAACCGCGTCTTAGCCTTCAATGAGCTAGCCAAAAACACCGCAAAAGATAAAATTTTAGTGCCTTATGAAACCAGCGAATTGCTCGGTAGCCTTAGCGTGATAAAGGATTTTTTAGGCACAAAAAAGGACGCAAATGAATAGTGCCTTGCTCTTTGTTATCGTAGGCGTGGTGTTTATGATAGCTGAGGTTTTGATGCTTGATTTTACATTTTTACTTTTGGGTCTTGGTTTTGTCGCCTCTGGGATAGTAGGCTTTGTGTTGCCGATTTCATGGGAGATCTTGGCGATTTTAGCCTTTGTATTTTCGGCTGTATTTTTACTGCTTTTCAAGCAAAAACTTAAAAACAAATTTCTAAAACCAAAAGAAAATTTACAAGACAATTTCTTAGACGAAAGCGGTATGGGCGTTATACAAAACGGCATGGTTTATTATAAAAGCACCTTTTGGAAAAGCGACGAAATAAACGGTCTAAGCGAAGGCGACAAGGTAAAAGTCTTAGGCGTAAAAAACGGACAAATCGTGTTAAATTTACAAAGCGATAATAGCGATTTGCCAAAAAACTCTAATCAAATTTGATATAGCTTTTGGGCGTTAAAAGTTAGAAAATTCGCCCAAAAGCTAGTTAAAATTTATATTTATTTTTTACATATACATAGTATCCAGCCACCACGAAAAACACGGCACCCATGCAAAACATTATCATTTTTAAGCTCAACCCTAACTCATAAAGCAAGCCTATCAAAGCCGAAGTCGCACTCGCAACGATAAAATACACCATATCATTATATGCGATGATACGTCCCAAAAACTCTCGATCGCAAGCTTTTTGAAGTTGGGTAAAAGAATACGACCAAATCGTAGTTATACAAAATCCAGCGGCGATAAGTCCGATAAACGAAAGCCAAAAATTTGCCTCCAACGCCCCCCAAAGCATGATAGCCGCCCCCTGTGCCAAAAGCAAATACACGAAATTTGTTTTATTTACGATTTTGCTTAACCAAATTTGACCGAAAAACGCCGAGACCGAACGAGATAAATTTATAAGCCCTATAACCAGCGAGGCGCTTAAAATTTCTTTGTATCGATACTGGGCTAGAAGTGCAACGAGATTGTCATAAGTAGTCACGGCAACGACGGCGTGAATAAGGATAAAATGCGTCACCAGCGGATTTTTGCGTAGATAAAATATGCCTTCTTTTAGCATAGAAGTAGCTTTTTTCGTTTTTGCGATAACAATTTGGCTCAAATTTACACGAATCAGCACAAAAAACGCCACAAAATACAGCACAAAATCAAAAATAAAAGCCATTTGCACGCCAAAATAATGCACGAAAATCCCCGCAAACGCCATACCAAAGGTATAAGAAATCGTCCATAAAATGCTAGTCATTTCATTGGCTAGTTTAAGTGCACCAAAGCTAAGGATTTTTGGCAAAGCAGAGGTTTGAGTATGAAAAAACAGCGATGACGCCATGCTTCTTACGACCACGATGAGTAGCAAAAGCCATAAAAACTTCAAATCATCGATAAAAATCAAGCCAAAAATCGTAAGCATTTCTATGACATACATGCTTATCAAAAGCGGTTTGGGTTTGAATTTATCGACTATGACGCCATTTATGGGAGCCAAAAAAACATTTGGCAAAAAAGCCAGAGCCGCACACGCACTCACCGCCCACACCGGCGCATTTAACTCGATAAGCAAGGTAAAAATGCCTATATGCGAAAACCAAACACCAAAAGAGCAAATAAATGCCGTACTAAACAGTATGCGATAGTCTCGGTAGTGTTTTAAAAGTGCGAAATATCTGATCATGGGTAAATTTGAAGCATGCCCGCAAACGCCAAATTTACGGGCTAAATTTGTTATTTTTCGATTTTTTTGTAGATATAAAGAGCTCTCATATTTTCTTCTGGCTCGCTAAGATCGTCTCCCACGAGCAACAAACCGCCGTCAATGCGTTTGAGATTTAAAATGCGTTCTTCGTTGCCTTTGAGAGTGATTATGCCGTCTTTTTCGGTGTATTCACCGCTTTCGTTAAAGGCTGAATTTTCGCCTACATAAACTTCGTCAAGTATGAATTTGCCATTGTCTAAAACAAGTTTTGACTCTATGGCTTCGCAGTCAGCACAAGGCAAAGAAGCCACATACTCAACTTTTGAGTTAGAACAAGCGGTTAAAAATATAAGCATAGCTAGGGAAAGTATTTTTTTCATCTTAAGTCCTAAAAATAAAAATTTAAAAGCTAATTGTAGCTAATTTAAACAAATTACAAACTTATATGATATAATTTTGCTTTCAATTATTAAAAATAGGAAAAATGTGGAAAGTTATACTCTTTGTCTTTGTTCTAATAAGCATTTTTTCAAGGATTAAGGAAACCGGAGTCATCAAAAATGGCAAAGTTTATTATAAAGACAAATATTGGAAAAGCAATAAAATAGGCGGTCTAAAAGAAGGCGACACGGTGGAGATTGTAGGCATAGAAAACGGAAAAATCATCTTAAATTTAAGCAACGATAGCTACGATTCATCGGATTGTTCTGATAGCTCGTGTGATTAAATTTAAAATCCAACAAAGGAGACTAGCATGAAAGCACCTTGGATACGATAAATCAACTAAAATATATAAATTTTGGAGTATACATGAACCGCATCATTACGGCATTTGCCTATGTTTTTGCCCTATACATCATCGTTGTCGCCCTATTTTTAGCAGGATCTTATATAATAAAATTTTGGATTATTATTACCTTGCTTATACTTTATTTTGTATTTAAATCAAGAAAATAAAACCATTTAACGACGCTTTACAGCCAAAATTTTAAACAAATTTACAAATCCCCAACTATCAAATTTGCTTATTAACATTTTTTTAAAAAAGCTTGGCAATAAAGATTAAAAAATTTAAACATTATCTTAAAGTATATTTAACTGATTTTTAACTAAAATTATTTAAATTTTTTGGAGATTTGGTGTGAGATATAGCAAAATAACTGTAAAATTTAACGATTCACCACCCTATTTCATAGGCTCACAAATCCGTGGTGCCTTGGGCTATGCTCTCAAACACGCCGTTTGTATAAACCGCAAATTTTCTTGCGATGAGTGTTTTGCCAGCAATGAGTGCCTATACTACGACTTTTACGAGCGAAAAAATTCATATCACAACTACCGCCTTGATTTTTTACTTGGCAAAAAAAGCTACGATTTTAGCTTATATCTTTTTGAAAAAACTTGCGAAAAAGCCCCATATATCGTATCAGCTCTGTATCTAATGCTAAACGAATACGGACTTGGCAAAGACAGAAAAAAGCCCAAAAATTTTGAAATGTTTTTAAATGAAAAATCTTGCATAAATGATGGCAAAATCACCCTGCCAAAGGCTCTTAGCCAAAACATAACTCTCCCAAAAGCCGTAACTAATGTAAAGCTAAGCCTTCTTACTCCACTTCGCATAAAAAGTGGCAATGTTTTCGTGCGAGATGAGGGGCTAGAGTTAGCAAATATCATAAACTCTATTTATGCGCGCCAAATGCAGATTTTAGGCAACCCAGCACGCAAATTCCCTTATGAAATCAAAGGCGAAATTTGCCAAAAATCGCTGAAATTTACAGAACTTACAAGACTAAGCAACAGACAAAAAACCAAAATGAACTTAGGGGGTATCACAGGGCAAATGAGTATAAAAAATCTAAATAAAGAAAGCTTCGAGGTGCTAAAACTTGGCGAAATCATCGGTGTAGGCAAGCAAACCACCTTCGGACTAGGCAAAATAAAAGTGGAGGACACAAACTCTTAATTATTTTAAAAAATTTTATAAAGGAAAAATATGGCTAAATACCTTTATGGTGCAAGTATTCAAGGCATACAAGAATACATTTACCAAACAAACAAACTTCAAGAAATAGTAGGTGCTAGCGAAATAGTAGCAAATTTCGAAAACAAATTTGCAAAACTTGCAGATAGCAAAGACATTATCTTAAATGCCGCGGGAAATTTCCGTGCGATAATAGATGAAAACAAGATCGATGAAATCATCAAAACCACGCCAAAAAAGATAATGCAAATGGCTTATGGTATCACGGTATCACAAGCAGCAGTTAAAATTTCAGACAATTACAAAAATGACTCTGATAAATTAGAAGCTAGATTAAAAATACAAAGAAATCGCCCCTCTTTACCGCTTGATATGAGTATAAATATACTTTCTCTAAGCCCCAAAACTGCACGACCGATTTATACAATAAAAGATGATAAACTTGATATTTCTAGCGTTCAAAAACGAAAAGCACACAATGACTGGTTCGATAAAAAACGCAAAGATAACCCAAAATTTGTAGAATTAAAAGAATTTAATCAAATTTCAAATTCTAAAAATAAACTAGCCGTCATACACGCAGATGGTAACGGACTTGGTGAAATAGTAAAAAAATTGGCAAACAAAACTAGCTATAACAACACCCAAACAATCACCCAATTTTCCAAACAGCTAGATGAAGCTACAAAAGAAGCCTTTAAAAAAGCCAAAGAAAGCATAAAAAGCTATGCAAATGGCGATAAAATTAAAGAGCTAATACTAAGTGGCGACGATATGACTTGCGTTTGCTCGGCGGATGTGGCTTTAAAATTTACTCAAAATTTTATGCAAGAATTTGAAAATTTAACCGAATCAGCATCTGCTATAACTGACAAACTCACAATGTGCGCTGGCATAGCATTTTGCAATGAAAAATACCCTTTTCACTACGCCGTTAATCTAGCCGAAGCGCTTTGTGGGGTAGCAAAAAAAGAAGCAAAAAATATAAATCAAAATCTTGCACCAAGTTGTTTAATGTTTCATAATATCCAAAGTTCAAATTTCCAAAACTGGGATAAATTTGTAAATGATGAATTAAGCATAAAAAACGATAAAAGAGTTGTTCGTTGCGACTTTGGGCCGTATTATTTAAATGAGAAAAATCGTCCAAAAATTGATGATTTAAACTCACTTATTAGACTCTTTAATAACCCAGATAGCCCAAAAGCCAAGCTTAGAGAGTGGCTAAAAGAGCTTGGTTTGAGTGATAAATATGCTCAAAATATGCTAAATAGAATAAAAGAAATTTTAGACAACAAAGAAGCCAAAAAACAAGAAGCCAAAAAATATGAAAATTCATTAAAAAAGCTAAATGAAAATTTAAGCCTTACAAGCCTTGTTGTGGATGATAAAACGCCTATTTATGATATTTTACAAATACTTTCAGTTTGCGGAGAAATACAATGATACGATACGAAATAAAATTTTTTGATTATTGGCATGTTAGTAGCGGTTTAAGCGGCGGTGCAGCCCTTGATAGCTATGTGATAAAAGACGAACAAAACTTGCCTTTTGTGCCCGGCAAAACCATAAAAGGCTTGGTGCGTGAAATGGCAAATTTGCAAAATCCCGAGCTTTGTGAAAAATGTTTTGGCAAAGAAGGTTTAGCAGATGATAATACGGCTATTTCGACTTGCTATTTTTCAAACGCTATTTTGGATAAAACAGAGGCAAACGAGATAACAAGTCAAAATTTAAGCTCTTATTTGTATGAGGTAAGATCTTCAACAAAACTCGATGAAAACGGTATAGCAGAAGATAATTCGCTTAGAAGTATAGAAGTAACGATTCCACTAAGTTTGCATGGCGAAATAGAAGCCAAACCAGAGCACGAAACCCTTATCAAAAATGCTTTAAAAATGATAAAACGTCTTGGTCTAAATCGCAATCGTGGACTTGGTAGATGTGAGTTTATCGCAAAGGAGCAAAAATGAAAACTTTAAATTTCCAAATAGAATTTTTAAGTCAAATAGTGCTTCAAGCAAGCTCAAACACACAAGGTAAAACCCTTAGTTTGGATTTTATACCAGGAAGTGCTTTGCTTGGCATGGTAGCCAAAAATTATTCAAGCTTTAAAGATAGTTTTAAAGTATTTCATAGCGGAGCTGTCAAATTTGGTGATGCAAATCCGCTAAAAAACGATGAATGCTTTTATAAAATTCCACTTTCGTATTTTCACGAAAAATCAGATAATACAGAAATTTACAATCACCACATGATAGAAAATTTTAGTGATTTTACCCAACTAAAACAAATGCGAACAGGTTTTATAAACGCCAAAAATCAAAGACTAGATCTAGAATACAGATATAAACAAAAAAGTGCTTATGATAGCAATAATGGGCGTTCAAAAGACGGGCAAATGTTTGGCTATGAGGCATTAAAAGAAGGTAGTAAATGGTTATTTAGCATTAAAATTTCAGATGAAATTTGCAAAGATGACGAAGATTTGCTTATCAAAACTTTATGCCAAAGCACAAGCCTTGGCAAGTCTAAAACCGCCGAATATGGTAGGGTAAAAATAAGCCAGTTTAACAAAGAACAAAAAGTGCAAAATTTTACGCCAAATAATGGCTACACTTATCTTTACGCAAACTCTCGTCTAGCATTGATAGACGAAAATGGCAATCCTAGCTTTGAGTTAAAACACCTCATAAAAGGACTAAAAGATGAAAATATTTGCTATGACAAAAGTCAAATTCGCACCTCATCTTTCATGCCTTTTAATTTCACTCGTGGCGGCAAGGATTATGAAAGAATTTGCATAAACAAAGGCAGTGTGATTGTTTTAAAAGATTTAAATAATGAGCAAATCAAAGCTCTTGAAAACGGTATCGGTGCCTTTTTGGCAGAAGGTTTTGGAGAAGTGCTTATAAACCCTGAGTTTTTAAATAGCGGCGACCAAAAAAATCCTATCACTTTGCAAAATGAGAGCACCGATACACAAAAACAAAACGCAAATGAAGCAAAAAGCAAACTCGCACAATGCTTGCTCGCAAAGAAAAAGCAAAAATATGAAAATTTAAATCTTTTAGACGAAGTAAAAGAATTCAAAGAAGCGAATAAGAAAAAGCTTAGCCCTATCACAAATTCGCAATGGGGAAATATCCGCTCGCTTTGTGTCGGCTCAAATGACAATGATATATTTGACAAAATCAAAGACTATATAAGTCATGGTGCCAAAAAATGGGGCGAAAATGAGCAAAATGCACTTCTAAATGCCATAGAGCGCTCAAATAACAAGCTCAAATTTACAAAACTTTTAGCCATGAATATGCCACGACAAGAAGGCGAAAATAAAGGGGGCGAAAATGAATAAAATTTTAACTCATATCACAATAGAAGCAACAAGTGCTTTAAAAATCGGTAGTGGCAACAGCGACCTTTTTATAGATTCGCCTATTTTGCGTGATTTTAACGGTTTGCCTATGATTTTAGGCACTTCTTTATCTGGTGCTTTGCGTGCTGCCATAGACAAAAGCAAAGCAGATAAGATTTTTGGCTCTATGGATACGGGTGGCTCGGCTCTTATAGTCTCAAATGCTCTTTTGCTTGATGAAAATAACAAAGTCCATGAAAAGCTAATCACGCAGAAATCAAATTTCTTAAAATTATTTGATACTCTCCCACTTAGAGAACATACAGCCATAAACGAATTTGGCGCAAATGTAAATGGTTCTAAATTTGATGAAGAGGTGCTTTTTAAGGGCACGAGATTTAAATTCGCCCTTGAAATTCCAAGCGAATTTAAAACAGAATTTGATGAAATTTTAAAAGTCTTAGCAAGTCCTGTTTTCCGCCTTGGCGGTGGTGCCAGTAAGGGTTTTGGGGCTTTTAAAATCATAAGCATTAAAAGTGCCGAGCTTAATTTACAAGAGTATTCAAGCTCTTTAAATTTTGAATTTAAAGGCGAAACAAAAGAAATCAAAAGCGATCATTTAAGCGATTTTGACAAATACGAGCTAAAACTAAGCCCAGATGACTTTTTTATGTTTGGTAGCGGTTTGGGCGATGGTGATGCCGATGCGACCCCAGTTTTTGAAAGTTTTATAGACTATGAAAAAGCTAAACTTTCGCAAAAACATATCCTTATCCCAGCCACAAGCATAAAAGGCGCCGTTTCGCATCGAAGTGCATTTTATTATAACTTGCAAAATAGCGATAATAAAGTAGGCGAAGAAAACCCTGCCGTGCGTGATATCTTTGGCTACAAAAAAGACAAGGATATAAGCGGTGCAAAAGGCAAAATCATGATAAGCGATTGCTATAAAAGTTTTGATGATACAAAAACCAAAGTCTTTGACCATGTAGCGATCAATCGCTTTACAGGCGGAGCGATAGAAGGTGCTCTTTTTCAAGAAAAAGTCGTGCAAACAGATGAGTTTTGTATAGAAATTTTTCTCAAACAAAACATAGATGAAAAAAGTCAAAAAGCCTTTGAAAGCACACTTTTAGATATCACACAGTCTCGTTTGCCTCTTGGTGGAATGACTACAAAAGGACACGGCTTTTTTAGCGGGAAAGTTTATAAAAATGGCGAGGAATTAAAATGAATAAAAATGAAATTTTAGATTATGTAAAAAATCTTGATGGTTTTGAGGGTTATATCAGTCCACTTAGCACTAAGCTTGATGAAAGTTTGATTTTTGACTTTGGTGATAAAATCAGCTTTGATGGCATTATTTTTGAAGCTCATTTTTTCAACCCAAGCTCAAAAAAAAGCATACAAATAAGACTGGTAAATGACGCTTGGCTTATTAGCGAAACAGAGCTAGATAAAGTGGATGAAAGCGATATTAAAAGCTTTCACACAAAATTTGGCAAAAAGGTAAAAATGGCTCAAATTTGGCGTGAAGAAAACGATGAGTATTGCGAAAATAAGGCGGTTTTAAAACTTCAAAAAGTAGTATTTGCTGGATTTGTAAAGGATAAAAAATGATAACAGCTCCATTTAATTTTGTTCCCTTAAATCAAAAAATTTATTATCCAAACTGGGAGGCTAGTCACGATATACCTCTCCAAGATACCCAAAGTGGCATGATAGAAATCGAGCTTAGCACATATAGCCCTATTTTTATAAAAAATAGCACAGACAACGAATTTTGCAACTACAATGGCGAGTATTATATCCCAGCTACTAGCATAAAAGGTATGCTTAGAAATGTCCTTGAAATCATGAGTTTTGGTGAAATGCAAATTTATGATAACGATCGTTATGCTATGCGTGATTTAAAAAATGAAAATAATAACAAACCATTAAACAAGGATAATCGGCAAAAAAAAGCGCAAGATAAGAAGATAGCTTTAGAAAAACAAATTAAAGCACTCATAAACCGACAAAGCAAAATAGACAAGCCAGACCTAGCCTCTCTTATCTTTGGCTACACTTCAAAAGAAAAATCTCTAAAAGGGCGAGTGTTTATATCTCATGCCAAATGCACCACTCAAAATCCGAGCAAGGATAAACCAGCCACCTTAGTATTATCATCACCAAAAGCTTCATATTATCCTATATATATCAAGCAAAATGAAAAACTTCAAAAATATAAAACCTATGATGATTTAGATGCCACCATTTCAGGCTACAAACGCTATCCGGTACACGAAAAAATTTCAACATCCCAAACTGGGAATAATAACGAAGATATCAAAACCACCCTTATACCTTTAAAAGCAGGGGCAAAATTTCGTTTTAAAATAGCAGTTCACAATCTAAATCCTATCGAGCTTGGTGCTTTATTTTCGGCTATTACCTTTCATAACACGCCAGAGTGCTTTCACTCTATCGGCATGGCAAAGCCTTTTGGATATGGCAAAATTAAGTTAGAAATAAAATCCCTAAATGGCTTTGAAAAATCGCCACAAGAATACATGAGCGACTTTGAAACAGCCCTAAATGCCGCGCTTTTTAGCACACAAGCAAAAAAATGGCACGAAAGCGAACAAATAGCAAATTTATTTAGCATGAGTGTGCCGCAAAATGATGAAAATCTAAAATATATGGAGCTTAAAAATTTCGCAACAGCTAAAAGAGACAAGGATTATTTACGCCCATATATCAAATTACAAGGCGTTAATCCACTCACTCCAAAAAGTCTAACAAGCGATGAAAAACTACAAACTCGCATACAAAAAGCAAAACAAGCCGAACTTAAAGAGCAAACCAAGGGCATGAGCGAGCTTGATGCAAAACTATTTGAATTAAAAGCTAGCAAAAAATATAGCGGTGATGAAACCATAATTTTATACAATGCTATATTTAATGAAGAATTCCAAAGCAATAAAAAAGAAGCTCTTTTATATTTAAAAGAGAAATTACAAAAAGAAGGTGCATGGGATAAACCAAAAAATAAAAAAGGCAAAGACCGCGTAGAAAATATAAAAAAGAACTAGAAGCTTTGCAATAAAAAATATTTATCAAAAGGACAAAACATGAAAGAAAAAGCGGTTATAACCATACTTGGCACAAGTGGCGATCCAGAAAAACCAGCACAATATATATTTTTTGATGAGCAAGTTTACGCCTATGCCAATACCTTACCAATGCTTTTAGAGCTTTATGGCAAGGATTGCGATATAATCGCTTTTTATACAAAAGATGCCAAAATTAAAAATAGTAAAATTTTAAATTTTTACAAAGAAGAATATAAAAAATTTGCAAATTTAGACATAGATAGTTTTTTTAAAGAAAAATTTTTTATCCAAAATGAAAACGATTTTACACAAATATTCGCACAAATAGATCAAACTATAAGCGATAGCAAATACGATAAAATTATCATTGATGTATCACATGGATTTCGCCATTTACCGATTTTAATGACCATAGATATGATAATACAAAATTTCTCCGACCCAGATAAGATAGAAAAAATAATTTTCACTAAAGAAGTAAAAAAATACGAAAAATACGAGATTATCGACCTAAAAGAATACCTCGACCTCGCCAACATCGCCTTTATACTCACGGCTTTTAACAAAAACTACACCGTGGCAAACCATATCAAAAGCACCAAATATCCGCACCTCATCGACGCTTTGCAAGATTTTTCTGATGATATAATGGCTTTAAATATCTAGCATTTGTTTCAAAACTCAGCCCCAAATCTCGTAACACAACTAGAAACGATAAACGACAAATCCATACAAAACCAAGCAATTAATCTCAAAAAAAACATAGAGAGTTTTTTAAATATAGTCAAATTCAAGCCCCACGAACAGTATTACGCACTCTCTAAAATTTTATTTGATAAAAACTACATTTTATTAAGTTTAGCTTTGATTTTTGAGAGTTTGCGTTTATATGTCGCAGATAGTTTTGAATCAATAAACAAAGAATTTTACGATATATTCGCATATAACGAAAAATACAATAACTACGATATATGCAATTTTTTCATCGAACTATTAAATTCAGAATACAAAAAACTAAAATTAGTTTATAAAGATTCAAGCGATTTTAATTTTGATCAAAAAGAAAGATTGAAAAAAAGCATACAAAGCGATAAAAAAACATATCCGCTCACCCAAAACGAATTTATAAAAATTCAAAATTCCTTTAAAAACAAAGATGAATTTGCAGATTTAAACAAAAAAATAAAAGAAAAACGAAACACATTAGCACACATAGATTCAAAAGGGGCAAATTTTCAAAGTATCAAAAACTCTATATCAGCTCTTATCTTAGAATACGAGCGTTTAACAAGCATAAATGATTAAACATCTAGCCAAAAAATTTTGCTATCTAAGCAAATCTTTTGGCTATTTTATAACTATTGACTTATAGTTTTAGCAAATTTGACTAACACAAACCCTTAAAAATCGGCTTTAACTCGTTAATATATTTAGGCAAATTTTCTATGCTATTTTCTGGATTTGGATTTTTTGATCTATTTTCGAGTTCTACAACATGAGCTATATTATTTCTTATAGGCACTATTTTATATCTCCATATTTCATAAGCTGTATTATTTTTCGTATTATCTCGTATTATACCTTTTGCCTCTTCGCTATCACTTAGCCCATTTTTTTCTTTTACTGCACTCACCACAGCCTCTGAAAGCAACATATAAACCATAGGATAGTTTTGCGATTCTAGATACCACTTCGCCAGTCTATACTGCACCAAAGCTATACTTTTTGGCTCAAAAATTTCAGTAAATTCTCTTAAATCCTTACTAATTAGCCTAAAAATTTGATTTTCGTTATTTTCAAAAAATGCAAGTTGTGTTTTTAAGCCCTTGACCGAGTTTTGCAAAGCCACTATATCTGCCATAGATAAAGCTTGTGTGAAATTTTTAAACCTATTAAAGGCATTTGTTTCTACTTCTACTCCGCCCAAAAGCTCCAAAAACTCCCTAGCATTGCCGTATTTTTTAAACTCTTTTATGGCTTTTGACCACTTCAAAAGTTCAAAAAACACGCCCAGATCTATTATCGGTGTGACGTCGTTATTTTGCCCTGCATATTCAAACATACCATAATACACGCCCCTTATATCAAGCTCTTTATCCTTTGAATTTGATATAAACTCACTCATCACAAAGCTCATAAGCGAAAGTGAACGAAATGAGTGCGTGATGTCTAGATATATTTCATCATCTGGCGAAAATTTCTTGGCGATTTGCAAAAATATATCAAAATTCTCCCATAACTCATTATCATTTACGCCGTATTTGATGATAAAGCATTTTGAACCATTTGTGCCAAGCTTTTTATCTATGATTTGCTCGATATTTGGCAAATATTTTTCCAACTCGCCATTTTCTTTGCTCTCATATATTTTTAGCTCATTTTCATCATCTCCACCAAAATTTTTATAAACCACCTCCCATATAGACTGACTTGTGCCTACTAGATAAAGTCTATCGATTTTTAGATGAGCGCATAAAACCTTGGCTATAAATTCCTCGTTTTCATAGGTTTTGCCTTGTATATTATAATTTGCTTTAGCATAACCTTTTTCTCTGTTGCCTGTGCCTATGGAGCTTATCAAAACCCTTGCCATATTTTCTCCTTTAAAAATTTTCATTATGATAGCCAAAACGCCATTAAGGCAAAATTTTTCCACTTTGAAAAAAATTTAAAATTTTGGGCTATTTGTGGAAAAAAATCATCTTAAAAACACAAAATTTATCCAAATTTTTCTTATTTTTTGCTAGAATCCCTATCAAATTTGACTTGCTTTTTTGGAATTTTGTTTTAACTATACGCCAAAAATCGTGCTCTTTGACTTATCATTGTTAAACTAAAATTTTTACCCAAATTTGTGTGAATTTTTTAAAATTCCCATAAATTCAGACTTCGTTTTAGCTCTTTAAAATCAAAATTTTTGCATAATAACGAAGTTTAGGCTATTTGAAAATTACTGACCCGACTTAGGGGATTGAAACTCAAGAACATTAATTTTAATCTCAGTATTATTTATAATTTGAAAATTACTGACCCGACTTAGGGGATTGAAACAGTTAGTGAGTTCAGTTATTGCCTTTTGGGCTATACATTTGAAAATTACTGACCCGACTTAGGGGATTGAAACCCTTCCTCATCCCTCAGTACATTTAGGAGCTCTTTCCTAAATTTGAAAATTACTGACCCGACTTAGGGGATTGAAACTCTATAAGTAACCTCAGAGAAAAGTTCTCTGAGATTTGAAAATTACTGACCCGACTTAGGGGATTGAAACCTTCTTGTTCTTTAGGAACTCATAGAGGCTGCAGCCTCTAATTTGAAAATTACTGACCCGACTTAGGGGATGAGCCGTCAACAGCAAGAAACGCCCTAAATGGGCGTTTTTGCGGACGGCGAAAAATGGATTAAAACTTGCCTTTAAATCCATTTAATAGCTAAATTTGAAATTTAAAAGACCCGACTTAGGGGATGAGCCGTCAACAGCAAGAAACGCCCTAAATGGGCGTTTTTGCGGACGGCGAAAAATGGA
>JAILCJ010000008.1 GCA_024680445.1 Campylobacter sp. | reverse complement strand
AATATTTCTATTAGTTCATGCAGATTTGTTGATGGATTATCTTTTTGTGGATCGTGATCTTTGCCGTAACTTTGTATAAGTTTTTTAGAGTTTTGTATGGCTATAGCTATATCTTTGTAAAGCGTATCATATATCACTTCTACATATTTGCTTTGTTTGATATTTTTTGAGTTTAAATCAGCAAATTTTTGATGATCTTTTTTCTTTAGCTTTTTAATCACTTGCTTTATGATTTCATCGCGCATTATGGGCGTATTAAAATACTCAAAATGCAAAAGATACCATAACTCAAAGCTATCATTAGCGTAAGCCACTTTGGCATTTTTGCTTTTTGCCTTTATAAATGCATTGTTAAAATCAACGATATTATGCCCTTTGCGTTCATTTCCCATAGGTGCATCTCTATCTATAACAGCCCATTTATGCGTAAAAAGCTCAAAATCCTTATAAGCCAACAAATCATCTACCACGCCACTTGGATTAGTATGCTCATGTTTTACTATTACCACAGAAGTAGGCGTTATACGCTTGTCTTCTTTAAGCTCTTGTATAAATTTTTTAAAATACGTAGGCGATGCACATTTATCTTCACAAGCTATAAGGACACTTTTTACTGGCTTTTTGGTATTTTTGCTTCTAGGCATTGCCATCTCCGCTATCATTTTGCTGTATATATGGTATAGCTCCATAGGTGCCAAAGTTGTATTGTTTTTCAAATTTTTCGTTGTTTCTTACGCCTTTGATATCAAGCAGCGAATAAAGCTCGCTTGCACCGTATTTGTCTTTTTGAGTAAACCAAATCTGCTCTCGCTTAAATAATTTCATAAAATTAGTATCGTGAGCCGTAAATACAAGCTGGGCATTGCTTGCATTAGCTTTGCTATTAAATAAACTTATCAAAGTTCTTGTGATATGCGGATGCAAGCTAGCTTCTAGCTCGTCTATTAGCAAAACCTTGCCATTTTGCAAGGCATCAAACATCGGCCCTATAATGCTAAAAAGATTTTTTGTGCCTAAAGATTCTTGCTGATTTAGCTCAAAAAATACCGAATCTATAAAATTGTTTTTATCATCAAAAAGCTTATGCACTGTCCTTGCTACTATTTGTATGTTATTTTGAGATACTATATCTTTTTTTGTTTTTTCAGAAAATTGTTCTAAAATAAAGTTTGGTATGTTAGGTTGTGGCTCTTGTGAGCAAAATACATCATCTATGCCAGTATCCATTTGCGATATAAAATCCGCAACTTTTTTCTTAAAATTTTCATTATTTTTGATTTGATTTATAGTAAAAGAATGATACAAAACGCTTTCAAACGAGCTGAGTAAATTAACATCACTAAACCATTTTAAAATAGACTTTGAAATCTCTCCGCCGTCCTCATCACATTTCCAAATAAAAAGTCTATTATTAGAAATCTTTATTTTTTTATTTGATTTATCAAAATAGCCAAATCCCTCTTTAAACCTATCAGGATTTACATAATCGCCGTTATTTGTATCTCTTTCAAAAAGCTTAGCGTTTCTGCCATTTTTGTTTTCATAAAGGTATTCTTTGTAAATGGTGGTAGCATCGTTTTCATATCCATATGTGTATTTTATATCATTGCTAACAAATACTATTTCAAATTTGCTCGGAGAATCTTTAGTCGTTGTACTAAGCAAAAATGGCACATAAGGCAATATATCTGTGGATTGTATAGTTTTGGCTATATTTAAAACAGTATTTCGCATAAAGCTTATAGCTTTGAGCAAATTTGTTTTGCCGCTTGCATTAGCACCATATAGCACTGCTACTTTTAAAATCTTGTCATTTTTAAGTGTGCTAGAAATTTCATCATCATTGCTGTCTGCTCTCATATCAAAAACAGCTTCATCTTTAAAAGATAAAAAATTCTTAACTGCAAATTTTACTAGCATTACACATTTCCTAAATAAAATGCAAAATTATATCTAATTAAAACGTCGATTTGCAATATTTTTACAAAATTTGACTTTAAAATATCTATTTTCATTATTTTGCTTTATACTTTCCAAGATACCACTCTATAGTCTTTACTATCCCGCTATCAAAGTTTTCATCAGCCTTCCAGCCAAGTTCATTTTCAATTTTGGTAGCGTCTATAGCATAACGTCTATCGTGGCCGGCTCTATCTTCTACAAAGGTGATTTGCTTGGCATAAGAGCTTTGTTTAGGGACTTTTGTGTCTAAAATTTCACAAATTTTATTTGCTATTTGCAAATTTGTTCGTTCGTTTCGTCCACCTATGTTATAAGTTTGCCCATTTATGCCTTTATGATAGGCTAAGTCTATGCCTTTGCAATGATCTAACACATAAAGCCAGTCACGGATATTTTTACCATCGCCATAAATTGGGATAGGCTTGCTTGCTAGGGCATTGCGGATTATCGTCGGGATAAGCTTTTCGTCGTGTTGTTTTGGGCCATAGTTGTTTGAGCAGTTTGTGGTGATAGTATTTAGCCCAAAAGTTTCGTGATAGGCTCTAACTAGCATATCGCTAGACGCCTTACTTGCAGAATATGGCGAATTTGGTGCATAAGGTGTAGTTTCGCTAAAATAGCCACTCTCGCCAAGTGTGCCATATACTTCATCTGTTGAGATGTGATGAAATCTCGCATTTTCATATTTTTCATCATATTTAAATGGCTTTTTTAGCCAAAAATTCTTAGCTACATTTAGCAAGGTATAAGTGCCTGTAACATTGGTATGGACAAAAACGCCCGGATTTTTTATAGAGTTATCCACATGGCTTTCGGCTGCAAAGTGAATGACGCCGTTTATATCATATTCATCAAATATAAACTCAACTAATTCGCGATTGCAAATATCGCCTTTTATAAATTTATATCTTGGATTATTTTCGACTTCTTTTAGATTTTCTAGGTTGCCAGCATAAGTAAGCAAATCTAAATTTATAACATTATACTCAGGATATTTTTCTAAAAAATACGGCACGAAATTTGATCCGATAAACCCAGCACAGCCGGTAACTAAGATATTTTTATGCATTTTTGTTTCCTAAAATCTTTATACACTCGCCAAGGCTAGCTCGCCAGTGCGGCACGATGAGCTCAAAATCGCGTTTGATATCAGCCTTATCAAGGACGCTAAATGCTGGGCGGGTAGCCTTTGATGGATACTCGTGTGAGCGAATAGGCAAAATTTGGCATTTTAAATTTGCAAAATTCATAATCTCTTGTGCCATATCATACCAGCTAGTCACGCCTTCGTTGGCATAATGATAAATTTGTGTTTTTATGTTTGAAATACTTTTTGCCATTTTTAATAAAGCAAGGGCAAGATCCCTAGCATAGGTTGGAGAGCCAACTTGATCATAAACAACATTTAGTTTATCTCTTTGCGAAGCCAAATTTAGCATGGTTTTGACAAAATTTTTGCCGTGCGTCCCATATAGCCACGATATTCTAATGATAGCCGAATTTGCAGGTGATATGCGTAAAATTTCATTTTCGCCAGCTAGTTTAGACTTGCCATATACGCCTTTTGGAGCTGTTTTGTCGCTTGGTGTATAAGGGATAGGCGAATCTCCACCAAAAACATAATCAGTAGAAATATGTAAAAATTTTATGCCTTTTTCTTTGGCTATGAGAGCTAAGTTTCTAGCACCTTTTTCGTTGATATCAAAGGCAAGCTCTGCTTCATCTTCAGCCTTATCTACAGCTGTATATGCAGCACAGTTGATGAGAGCATCAAATTTGTTTTTACCAAAAAAAGCTTCTACGCCTTTTTGGTCTGTGATATCTAGCTCATCATGACTAGCAAAGTAAAATTCATATTCGCTAGAATTTTCCAAGTCTTTAAATTCGCTGCCCAATTGCCCATTTGCACCGGTGATTAAAATCCTAAGCATAGTAATTCACGCTTATATCAAAGAGTTCTTTTGCATTTGCAAGGCTAGGTTGTTTGGTGTCTTTTTCTGAAAGATTTAGCTTATCTTTGCTTATGCCAAAACTAGCCCAGTCTATAGCGATATCAGCATCATCGTATGCTATGCCACGATCACAGTCTTTATTATAGTAGCTATCTACTTTGTATGCAAAAATGCTATCATTTTCAAGCACCAAAAATCCATGTGCAAAACCACGAGGTATGAGAAGTTGGCGTTTGTTTTGATCGCTTAGTTCGGTAGCAACAAATTTACCAAAAGTAGGCGAACCAAGGCGAATATCAACCGCCACATCTATAACCCTACCTTTTATAACCCTAACAAGCTTAGTTTGTGCGTATGGTGGCAACTGAAAATGCAAACCCCTAAGTACTCCAAGTGAACTTTTTGATTCATTATCTTGACAAAATTTGATTTCATATCCTAAAAACTCGGCTAACTTATCTGCCCTAAATGTCTCTACAAAATACCCCCTATCATCTCCAAAAACGACAGGTTCGCATATGACTACATCAGGGATTTGTGTGCTGACAAATTTCATTTCATGCCCTTTGCAAGATTTATTAGATATTTGCCATACTCGTTCTTTTTAAGCGGCTCGGCAAGGGCTAAAAGCTCTTCTTTGTTTATATAGCCTAGACTAAAGGCTATCTCTTCTAGGCAGGCTACTTTTAGTGACTGGCGATTTTGTATGGTTTGTATAAAAGAGCTAGCCTCTAAAAGCGATTCATGCGTGCCAGTATCTAGCCACGCAAAGCCACGCCCCATTAGCTCGACTTTCAAGCGATTTTCATTTAGATAGTCGCTATTTAAAGTAGTGATCTCTAACTCTCCCCTAGCGCTTGGTTTAACGGCTTTTGCTTTTTTTACCACATCATTTGGGTAAAAATATAGCCCCACCACGGCATAGTTTGACTTTGGATTTTGCGGTTTTTCTTCTATGGATATGACGTTTGAGTTTTCATCAAATTCAGCCACGCCATAACGTTCAGGGTCTTTTACATAGTAGCCAAAAACAGTAGCCTTGTTTTCATCTTTAACATTTTTTATGCTTTTTGCTAAAAGCTGGCTAAAACCATGCCCATAAAAGATATTGTCCCCCAAAACCAAACACGCATCATCGCCACCTAAAAACTCTTCACCAAGTATAAAAGCCTGGGCTAAGCCATCAGGGCTAGGCTGAATAACATAAGAAAATTTAAGTCCAAGCTCGCTACCATCACCCAAAAGTGCTTTAAAATTTGCTTGATCTTGTGGTGTTGTGATGATGAGAATTTCACGAATCCCAGCAAGCATTAGCACCGAGATAGGATAATAAATCATAGGCTTATCATATATAGGTAAAAGTTGTTTGCTAACGCCTTTTGTTATAGGATAAAGCCTCGTACCACTACCACCTGCTAAAATTATACCTTTCATATTTCCCCCTTATTTTTTTCTGCTTTTATACTTTTTACCATTTGTCTAAATGGAGCTATGATAAGCGCTAAAATAAGTCCAACACCAAAAGCTATAGGCACGATAATAATCATGCCTTTTCCTATATTTTTATTACCTACAGATACACCACCAGCAAATTTAGCAAATTTTACTTCTTTGTCTAGATAAAATTTTGTTCTGACCAAATTGTTTTGTAAATCTGCCGTGCGTTTTGGTAGGACAACATTTAAGTCAGTTTCTAAATGCGTTGCCATAGTAGTTAAATCGTTTTTTTGTTGTTCTAAGGTAATTAGTTTATTTTGAATATCCAAAATTTTATCCTTTAAAGAAGTGATGAAATTTTGAGTATTTGAAATATTTGAATTTAACATAACTAGCAAATTTGGATCAACTTTGTTTGAAGTTTTTAAACTTTGTAGATAGGTTGCTAAATTTTGTTCATTTTGATTTATTTGATTTTGAGTATCTGCGATAGAAGAATTTAAAAGTTTGATTTTATCATCGATATTTGGAATTTTTTGTTCTTTTATGATTTTTATTTTTTCTTTAACTAAGCTTGCATTGACTTCATTGTTATATTTTATTTTGTATTCGGTATCTTTTATGCTAATATTTTTAAGCAGTTTTTCTTTTTCTATCTTTGTTTGTTCTTCGTTTTTTACAAATTCTAATACTTCTTTTGTTTTGTCTGCTAATTTTTCACGATCAAAACCGCGAGCTGTGATTTTAAGAAAGTTTTGTTCAACTTTTTTATCGTCTGGATCGATGGTTGTGTCCTTTGCTGTTTTTTTCTTGCCTTTATCCGGCTCTATAAGTTCTACTTTATAAATAGCACCATTTTTTAGGTCTTCACCACTTATCATATCCTCAAATGCCTTAAATGCGTAGCTTACTCTATCCCTCATTAAGGAACTATTTTCTATAGGTTTATCACCAAAAGTTCCCATTTCTATCAAAGCTCTTGCTTCATAAACCGGTGTTTTGCTAAGTGAGTAAAGCAAGCCAAGTACTGCAAATACAAGTGAGAAAATAAGTATAAATTTTCTCTCATTGTAAAACATTTTAAAAATTTCGCGTAGATCTATCATATCGTCATTTTGATTTTGCAAATTTTCGTTCATTTTTTTCCTTTGAAGATAAATAAGGCAAATATTATATTTAAAAATAATAAAATTTTAGATAAATTTGCCTTGTTTTTTAAAATTTTTTAGTGAATAAAATATATGTTTACAAATGCTCTAAATTAGGCATTTTTAAATTTATTGCTCAATTCTTGGTTCGCCAAAAAGTGCCGAAGCTTCTTTTAAAATGGAATTTTGCCTTTGTATTTCGAGTTGATTCTCGCTTTTGCCGTTGTTTAGATCGAGTAAGCTAGGGATTTGTTTTGTTTTGGATTTTACTTTTGGCATGGCTTTGTTTGCTTTTAAAAAATCAAGTTCATCGCCAAGATCAATGTCTAAATTTTCGCTTTGTTCGTTTAATTTTTGTGAATTTTTGTCTTGCTCGTTTGAAATTTGATCTTTTGCTTCGCTTGTATTTTCTTGGGTATTTTGACCTTGTATGTTTGCATCGTTTTGAACATTTTGAATAAAATCGCCTTTTTGCGAATTTTCATCTTTTTTGCTATCAAATTCTTGCTTATCGCTGTTTTTTGCTTCGTGGCTATCTTGTTCGTCTATTTTTTGCACGACTATTAATGTTTTTTTGCCAAAAATTTCTTTGCTAATGCCGTTGATGATAGCAAATTTTTGGATTAGCATTTCTCTATCGTCCCCATCAGCAGGCGATATAAGACTTAGTTTATAATTTTTAAAGCTTACAAATTTGACACTTCTTTTAAAACACTCTCCAAGTTCATAATCTCTATCATAAATTTTGCTTAAAAAATTCTCATATTTTTCTTTTTGGGCTAAGAACTCCAAATCATTTTGCGAATTTTTTGCCTCTTCGCTTTCTTGTTTTTGCGAACTTTTTTCGCTTTGTTTTACAGCGATAGCGGCTACATCGTGTGCCAAAATTTCTGCATCATTGTTTAAATTCTCTTTTTTTGCGATAGTTTTTTTGTTTAAATCGCCTAAATTTTTGGCGTTATCGTTTATAACTTCATCTTTGTCATTTATGGTTGTATCTTTTGAAAAATCGCTTAAATTTTGGCTTTTATTTGAATTTTGGCTTTGATCTTGCGGATTTAACATCAAATTTGGATTTATTTTTTTGCTTTCATTTGTGCTGACATTTGAATTTGTACTTTGCTTTTTTGTCTCATTTATAGCGTCGTCTATGTTTTGAAAATTTAATGCCTCCATCATCATAAAAAGCATAATGCTAAGCACAAAAGCATTGTCACTTGTTGTGTTTAACATGCCCTTTGCTTGTGCTAAAATCCTAAAAAATCTCTCATAAACAAGCAAGGAAAATTGCATATTTGAGCTTAGGAATTTTTCTTTTAGATTGGCTATGAGTTCGTCGATTATCATTTCTGGATCATAGTTTTCTAGTTCGGCTATGATTTTGCATAATTTTTGGCGATCCAAATTTATAACCGTGGCAAGGATCTCTTCGATTCGGCTTGGATCAAGAAGTCCGAGCATGCTTGCAACATTTGCTTGGGTTATCTTGTCTGTGCCGTAAATAATGGCTTGATCAAGCAAGGTTAGGGTGTCGCGAAGTGAGCCAGAACCAGTTCTTGCAAGGATTTCTAAGGCTTCGTTTTCGTACTCTATGCCTTCTTTACTTAGGATAAATTGCAAATGTTTGACTACATTAAATTTGCTGATTTGTTTAAAACGAAAATGTTGAGTTCTTGATAAAACCGTCGTTGGCAGTTTAAGCGGATCTGTCGTAGCAAGTATAAATTTGACATATTCAGGCGGTTCTTCGAGGGTTTTTAAAAGAGCGTTAAATGCCTCTTTTGTTAGCATATGCACTTCATCTATGATAAAAATTTTATATCTAGCACAAGCTGGGGCGTACTTGGTTTGTTCTATCAGCTCCCTAATATCGTCGATTTTTCTATGGCTTGCAGCGTCCATTTCGATGATATCCATATGGCGGTTTTCATTTGCCATTATGCAGTTTGGGCAAACTTCGCAAGGTCTTGGAGTCGGTCCGTGATCGCAAACAAGGGCCTTTGAAAAAATTCTCGCACTAGAAGTTTTGCCACTACCACGAAGTCCAGAAAAAAGATAAGCATGACCGATTCTGCCTTCGCTAAGCGCATGAGTTAGGCTTTTGCTAACGGCGGTTTGACCTATAAGTTCGTCAAAATTTCGTGGGCGGTATTTGAGTGCTAGTGCTTGCAAGTGTTTTCCTTTTTAATAAAAAATTTTATTTTACAAAAAATAGTATAAATTTTTGATATAATCGCCCAAAAATTTTTAAAGGGAATAATGATGAAAAAGATAATTTTCTTGGCAGTCTTATTCTTTATAGCCCTAAATTTCAGTGCTTGTGAGAAAAATGACTACCAACATCCTCTTTATCGCTCAACAAGATAAAATGCAAAAATTTTAGATTTTTATAGAATTTTTATTATTTTTGGCTTTGAAATTTTAAATTCTCAAAGCCAAACTTTTTAATCCTTAATTTAA
>JAILCJ010000220.1 GCA_024680445.1 Campylobacter sp. | reverse complement strand
AGACTTTTTTATGCGGTTTTTTCTATGTGATTTTCTACAAATTTGATAATTTTATCAAATTTATTTTGATACTCTCTTGCTTTTTGTGCAAGTTCTTTTGCTTGTATTTTTAAGTCTGCAAGTTTGCGTTTCATATCGCCGACCTTGCTAGATGAACAAGACATAACAGATAAATTTTGTGAACTTATCAACATTTCAAGTGCGCTAAAACCAGTGCTAAGCAAAAACATGCCCTTATAAATTTTGCTATCTTCAAGCTCATTTATCAGCTCTTTTAATTTGCTGTCGTTTTTATCTAAAAGCGATAAAAATTCGTCTTTTGCATTTAACGAGGCGTCAAATTTGCTTTCAAGCTCATCAAATTTGTTTTTGCTTTTATCGTCAATATCGGCGTAATAGCACAGTCCAGATACCGTTTTGACGCCATCACCAACAAATTTCATCAAGCCACCAAAAGCACCATAAGTTTCTTTATAGTACCACTCATCGACGCTATCATCTTGACGCGATTTTTTAAGCTCTATGCCTTGTATCAAGGCACAAATCTCATCGGCTATTTTTGCTGTGTTTTGGCTTTTTGCCAAGTCTAAATTCTCCATATTTTTCTCCTTGTTATGGTTTTAAGATGTTAATTGCGATTTTATCAAAGGCATTTAAAGGCACTCTTTCGCAGACCTTGCCACAAATAGGACATTTTACTTGATGTAATATATCTAATGGATCGCAGCCACCTTTTGGATAAACATATTTAAAGTAAAAATGCTTTTTACAAGCTACTTTGTAAGGTTTTGGTGCTACTATCATTTTTTATCCTTTTTTTGTGATTTTTCGAAATTATAGCGAGGCTTTTTGACAGCTTGTGTCGTGAATTTGGACTTTTATAAAATATTTTAAATTTGACCTGCAAATTTGTCTTTGTGCGGCAAATTTAAGGTTTTAAAGGTAAAATTGCAGCCAAAAAGCCATAAGGATAAATTTTGACCCCATACACAAAAGCTATTTTTTCAGAACCTGTTTTGCTACGCGAAAAACTTGCAATTTACTTGCAAACGCCCAAAAAAGTCGAGCTTTATGCCAGTGCGGCTGAGTTCTTTTTTAGTATGGGCAACAAAGAAAAACTAGCCAAAGTTCCGACTTGGAGCTGGTATGGGCTGTTTGTGGCTCCGGCGCTTTTTATGTATCGCAGAGACTATGTAAATATGCTCATTAGCGTTTTTATTGTGGTTTTTCCTTGTTATATGTTTGCAGCTGCGAGCTGGGAGAGCATAACGATATTTGGGATTATTTTTATGAATTTTATATACCTAATCCCAATATTTTACGCAATGGCTGCCAAATACATAATAATTTCTAAATTCGAAAAAATCCTACGTCTTGAAGACGATGAAATACTAAAAAACAAAGGCGGAGTAAATGAATTTGCACTTTTAGTAGGGGCTATCCTAGGCATTCCGTTGTTATTTTTAGGCAGCGGCTGGGGGTTTGTGCTTATAGCCGCCATCGTCAATGGCAGAGGCGGCTGAGACAGCATAAATTTGATAATTTTGCTATAAAAATACGTCCTGTGGGCCGACTATACAATCGTCTGGTGATATTTTTACGCCCAAACCATTTTCTTCGTCCCAAACCACCTCTAATAGTAGCAGAATTTCACCATCTTGTTTAAATAAAACTTCTTTAAGCACTGAAATTTTATTTAGCTCGGCTAAAGTATTGATTTGTGTGATATCTTTATAGCCTTCTTTTATCGTGTCAAAATTATCTTTTATATAAGCATAAATTGCCAAACTAGCCCTAGCAGAAATATCAGCTAAATTTTTAACAAAATATTCATAGCTTTCTTGTTGCTTGCTAGTTATATCTTGCATTTTAAAAGATGAAGCTTTGATTAAAATATTATTTTTTTTGCCAAAGATATCTAGGGCGTCTTTTTTGACCCAGCCGTGTTTGTATTGCATTTGGCCAAAAAATTTATCTTTTATCATATCAGACATTTGCCTCTCCTTGAGTTGATTTTATTTTTGCTATCCCACCAGAATGTGGCACATTTCCATGAATTTCGGTTGGAACCTTTTGCATAGTTTTACAATCCCCGCATTCATGCCAAGTATAATTATTTTCTTTTCTCCATTTACTTACTTCTTCTGGAGCGCAGCCTTTTTGCTCTGCTAATTTTTCATCAGCTTGTGCGAAATTATCAGCTCTACTATCAGTAAAATTATCTATTTGGACTTCTCCCTTGCTAACAGGAGAGAAATCTGGCTCACCATCTTTAAATTCTATACCATCTATATTATATTTTTCTTTCAATTCTTTCCAACTTAAATGCTCAGGATTTGTTAATGAATTTGGCGGAATATAATCATCATTTGGAATCCATTTGCCATTACCTTTTTCATCTTCCCATTTTCCATTGTTTTCAGGGTAAAATTTATTCAATTTATTAAACTCTTTAGCATCCAATCTTAGATCTGGATTAAATTTTTTAGTCATAGAGCTTTTTTCGATTATATCTTTTGCTATTACTTCTATCATCAAAAACCTCCTTTGGCCCATTCTTGCAACTTTTCAAGATCTCCCAATTCATTATATACATAATCCGTAATTATGCATTGCTTGATATCTAGTTTTGTTTGCATATCCAATGTTTGAGATATTTCACATTCTATTATTTCATTTAACGCCCTGTCCCATTCATCAACAAAAGTGCTTTTCGATACTATTTTTATTGCCACTTCTTTTAATTGTGGAAATAATGCAGATATGGCTGGGGCGATTTTGGTAATAGAAGGTGATTTTGTTCCATTTTTTGCAATCTTATTTAGCAAAACCATTGCACTGGCACTTAATTCAAAATTTTGCAGTGTAGAATTAAACTCTTTTATTTCATCTAGCGATAAAGATTTACCACTAAATATTAGTTCTGTGATTTCCAAAGCCTTATTTACATCATAGTTTTTATCTGATTTTTCTTTTGGTGTATATTCGTATTTGCTAGGTTTTGCAAAATGCCCTATTTTGCATAACACTGACTCTATCCATTCGTTTTGATACACAGCTGCTACACCGCAAGGCAATTTAGCAAGCTCGGTAATTTGATCGTCATTTAGATTTGCTGCTTTACCCACTAGCTCTCTATCATCTTGGTCTGGTAAACGCATTATGATTTTTGTGTTAGTGTTGCGAATTACAGCCATATCTAATAAAGCTGGTGCTTGGTCTGCTATGATAAATCCTTCTCCGTATGTTCTCATCTCAGCTATCGCATTTGTTAACATTTCTACTGATTTACCTATCAAATTTGCACTTTCGCTGCTTTGTTCTGTGCTAGTGCGTTTGAGTAGATTATGTGCTTCTTCTAACACTGTGATATGTTTTAGATTTGAGTTCATACTGGCACTAGACATGCGGTATTCTTGCAGCTTTAGCACAAGCACACCCATGATAAGAGACTTGGTTTCGGCTGAGCCTACTCTACTGATATCCACTATCACATTTTTATCAAAAAGCTCTTGGTTTGATATTTCGTTACGATTAAAAATAAGCCCATTAAGCCCATTTGTTAGTGACTTTAATCTAGTAAGCAATGAGCCTTTATAAGCACCTTTGTTTTCAGCATCATATTCTGAGCTATCTATAATGCCTTTTATATTTCGTGCCACATCTGCAAATTCTGGATATAGATTTTCGCCATAAGCATTTGTGCTATTAGTCAAATCCCAGCCAGCATCTTCATATGATTTTTCAACTGCATCTTTTAATACAGCCGGCATAGCCGCATACATAGGCCAGCAGACATTAAAGATTTCTATTAGTCTATCAATATGCTCTAAAACATGTATTTCTTTTGGGAAAGAAAATGGATTTATTTTTAAAAGCTCACTTAGATTTGGATTTGTGCCATATACACTTACTCCGGCTTTTCCGCCAAATATATTTTTGTATTCGCCTTTGGCTGGTTCTATGATTAAAAATTTAACCTCACTAGGCAAATTTTCTAATATTTTATACACGGTATTTGATTTACCACTGCCAGTAGAGCCTGTGATAAATGTATGAGAGCAAAGGCTTTTGCTATCAAGCTTGACTGGCGAGCTTGCACTTTCATGCATATGAAAAATTTCACCTAATTCTATGCTATTTTTATCATCGCATAAATCAAATTTGGCTATAGACCTGCCAAACTCAGCACATTCTATTACTGGTATTCCAGCGACTGATTTATTTGGCAATCCAGCATGCAAACTAAGCTCTAAGCTACTTATTAAAGTAGCCGGAGTAACTTCAAAACCATTTGTATTAAAACGAGGGTGTTTCATACATTTTAAATAATTTGCAATTTCCGGTAATTTATTCCAAGTAATAATAGTACCATTTTGCAAAGATGAATTTTTTCCACGAATTAGGGACTGATAAGTATTGGCTACCATTTGCGATATATATTGATTATCGCTTATGCAATACATAGCACAATTCCACATTCCCAGATCTGCACACTCATCATATCTTTTTAAAGTTTCATCTATTTTTTCAAGCATTCTTTTGATACTATGGTTTTCAAATTTTATTTGTATTCCACGATTTATGCCTCTTGTATCGGTTTGACCTTGAGTAGCGGTTTGACTGATAGCATCGCTGGTGCCTTGTGTTGTTCCTTTTGCATGGCTTGTAGATTTGGTCGTCGTGTCGGTCTTACTATGGCTTGTGGTATCGCTTTGACTTTCGTTAGAACTAAAAGATGAACCTAACATACCACCCACCATTGCACCAGCTACTGTACCTATACCAGGGACTACCGAGCCTAGTGCCGCACCAGCAGCCATACCAACAGCCGCACCACTGATATTAGATCCGCTAGTTTCTGTATGGCTAGTGCTTGTAGTTTCACTGTGGCTAGTGCCAGTGGTGTAAGTGATAGTATCTGTTGTGCTTTGAGTGATCGCATGAGTCATTCCTTGACTTAAAGATTGATTTAACGCTTGCGATTCATTCTCTCCATAAGTATACTCAGACTCGCTATATGGCACCAAAGAACTATATAAATTTTCTAGAGCAAATTTTGCTTGTTTTAGTTCTTGTAAGCTTACAGGATCAGCTATCAAAAGCATAGAATATTCCTCGCCATTCATAGCATCGATTAGTTTTTCTATGCCTTGGATAAATATTCTATCTTTGTTTTCTTCTTCGCTTTGCAAAGCAGCTATATCTGATACGCATGATATTGCCGAGCTTTGCTCTATTTGATTTACTATATTTTGAAGTTCATTTTTATTCATAAGCTTTGATCTTGTGCCCGGAAAATTTGCTTTTAGATTTTTTTCAAGCATTTCAGATAAAAGTAGAGTATAATCTATGCTTTTATCTTTGTTATTTTTATCAAACAAAATATTTTTTATACCCAACGAAATTTTAACCTTTTCTTTTGCACCTTTTATGTACAAAAGAATTGAGCCATTGGTATTCCAAACAGATTGAAAAACATTAGAAAGTTTGTCTCTCATGTTTTCGTTTTTGTTGATGACTATCTGGGTAATATCATAAAATCTAACAGTATCATTTAAATCTATATCATTGTTTAACATATCCACTATATCTGCATTATAAAGGTTACTTAAATATGATTTGTTTAATGCAATTTCTGCATTATTTATAGCTTGTCGCAATGCAAAATCATCTTTTATTTTTATATCTTTACTCATTTTTATCCTTTATTTAACCAGTAAACAAAATTATACCTATCAATACAGCCACGCCAGCCGCTATCGCATAGATAAATTTATTTCCCTCTTTGTCTGTTTTTACATATCTATCTGAATTACCGTGTTTTTGGTAATTGCTGCTAGAATTGCTACTATTAGGCTTTGGTGGATATAGCTTGATGGCTATTTTTTTAAGAGCATCTACCCTTTCCTTTGAAAAATTGCTAGCCAAATCAGCATGCAAATTGTCATAATTTTCTTCGCTTACTTCATTTGACAAAATTTTATCATCGTGTTTTTCATAAATTTCATCTTTGCTTATGCCATTTTTTAGACAATATTCAAAATCTTCTTTAAAAATCCCACTAAGGTTTTTATCCACCAAAATATCAGCTATCAAATAGCTCCTTATTTTAAAAACATCTTTGTTTTGTGCTGCTTTTTTTATATTTATACTAGGCATTGTTGTCTCCTTTTATACTAAGTATATTATCTAGCTTGGTTTTGATATTATTTATCCAAGAAAGATTTTTTTCATTTTCTTTTATCATAGCTTCGCATTTTTCTTTGTTATTCAAGATATTTTTTTGTTCATCTAGCTTGGCAGTGATTTGAGATTGTAGCTCCTCGAATTGGTCTAAGAAAAATGCTTTAAATTTATCCTCTTGGTCTTTGGCTTCAATCAAGGCATTTTCTCTATTCTTGTCCATAAAGTCTTGTATAATTGGCAAAATTTTCTTACTAACAACTATTTGCAAATTTACAAATTCTTGATCTTCGTATATGATTCTGTATCTAGTTTCTGTTTTTCCCCATGAAAATGGGTTATACCATTTAGAAATAGAGACTTCATAGCTTTCTTCACCTACTGCTACTGTTTCTGTTTTACTAAATTCATTTACGATTTGCGAAGTGTTTATACTAGATAAATCTCCTAGCACGGTAGCTGCTCCACCCATATCAAATTTGACTTCACCTACCAAATCCTTCACAAATTCTTGGTATTCTTGCACATATTTTTCTGCTTGATGTTTTATACCATTTTCTAATATATTGTTGATTTTAAATTTCAAATCACTAGAATGACTTTCTAACTTTTCATTTAGCTTATCTATCATAGTTTTTGCTACATCTGAAGCAACGTTTTGATCAAATTTGCTTAAATTTTCTTTTACCGTTTTATTAAATTCTTTAACAATTTGATTTAACTCATCATTAACTTCTGTTTGAAAAGATTTTTCTTTGATTTTATTTATAATATTCCTAGCCTTATCACCATTTTGCAAAGCCTTTTCTATAAAATCTATTTTTGATAAAAACTCTTTTAATTTATCTTGGTTTTTGGTGATTTCGCCTTTGGTATTGGCTTCTATGCCTAGATTATCAAGCTTTTCTTTAAAAGAAGCTACGCCTTCGCTTACTTTTGCAGGCAAAGCGTATTTTGAAATATACTCACTCATGGCTAGTTCTATGGATACTATGCCAGTATGGATTAGGGCTTCTTCGTATGGATTGCCCTTGCTTTTTTCCAAAAGCTCATCTTGGATAGCCCTAGAATGCTCTGATAATGGGGCATATTTTTCAAAATGCTTGTATTCTCTTTTTATAAAAGAAGTATGTTTTGGCAAAATCTCATCTTCTTCTGTCTCTGTTAAAGAGTCTTTATTTATATATTGTCTAATAACCTTTGCCATCAAAGATGATACCGGAAAGATCCTAGCTTCATAAATGTTATGTTTTTCTAAATATATTTTTA
>JAILCJ010000219.1 GCA_024680445.1 Campylobacter sp. | reverse complement strand
GATCCAAAATCACACTCTTTAAAATACAAAAAACCTTTCTTTTTATGCTTTAATTTGTTTAAGTGCTATTTGCAATAATTCTAAAATATCTGGGTTTATTGATATAATTCAAATCATTTGTGAAATTGTTTTTGTCGTTTTGTTTTGTTATGAGTCTTAGTTTCATCAAGTTATTATGAGTTTTTGGACAATGGTTAAAAACGAATTGCCAACATTGTTTAAAGTCATGTAATGCCTTTTTGCAACATTTATTGCGCTTGCGTTGCAATTATAAGCAAAGCGAAGCAAAACCATATGTTTACTAACTACACCTTGCTTTTTTTGCTTTTTTTGTGGCTTTGTCATGAAAAATTACGAGTAAAGCGAAAAAATACCATAAAAATTCATGATCTTTTTGAAATTTAAGAGAGTTAGATATACTTAATTTTTATTGGTGCAATCATTTTATAAGAGCTTAAATTGGATTGAGCCAAAATGATATTTTAGTTGTATTGTAAGCATTAAAATTTATCAATAGTTTTTTATCTTTTGTTTTTGCTATGATGTTTAAAAAATTTAGTTGATTTATGTAGTTGGTATTTAGTTCGCGGTTTAAATTTAAGCTAAATCTAGTATCAAATTTAGCTTAAATTTTTACTTTTTACTCTTCGCTTTGCGTTTCTTCGCCGACTTCTTTTTTATGGATTTTTACCTTGGTTATGCTAGCGCCGTCCGTTTTTCTTACTTCGTAATGGCAGTTTTCGTCCTCTACTCTATCACCAACAACAGGCAAGCGTCCGATAAGGTTGAAAACATAGCCGCCGATAGTGTTTTGGTCGATTTCTTCGCCGTAATCAATTCCCATGATCTCACCAGCGTCTTCAAGGTCGTATCTGCCGTTAAATTCGTAAATATTGTCTTTTATCATTCTGTATTGAGTTGAAACATCGTCGTGCTCGTCGTTGATATCGCCAAAAATTTCTTCTATGATATCCTCCATGGTTAAAAAGCCTGCGGTGCCGCCGTATTCATCGATAACAAGAGCGGCAGTTTTTTGCTCTTTATTCATAGAAACGATTATCTTGGTTATGGATAAACTTTCTGGCACTATCAAAAATTCTCTGATTATATTGTCAAAATTTTTCTCCATAGTATCATCGAAGTGAATTTGAAGCACATCTCTTATGTGAATCATGCCTAAAATCGTATCTTTTGAGCCGTCTATGTAAGGATAACGAGTGTATTTTGATTCAAAAATTGTAGCCAAATTTTCATCAAAACTTTTTAGTTTATTTATACAAACCATGTCTTTTCGTGGGGTCATGATCTCTTTCGCAACTGTTTCAGAAAAATCAACGGCGTTTTTGATGATTTCTGTTTCAAAACTATCCAAAACCCCGCCTTTTAGGCTCTCACCGGCTATGATTTTTATCTCTTCTTCTGAATGCACAAAGTCATTTTCGCTGGCTTGTTGTATGCCTAAAATTTTAAGTCCAAAACGTGCACAAGCGTCAAAAGTTTTGATGATAGGTGAGCAAATCACCCAAAAAATGTGAAGTGGTCGTGCGATTTTTAAAACAGAAGATTCAGTTTTTGCGATAGCTATTGATTTTGGTATAAGTTCGCCCATAACGACATGTAGCAAGGTTATAAGCGTAAATGCTATGGAAAAACTAACCGTGTGTAAAAGTATAGGATTGTCTTTAAAAAATTCTGTAAATGCTGCTTCAAAAAGCCTTGCAACAGCTGGTTCGCCTATCCAACCAAGGGCAAGTGAACTAAGTGTGATACCAAGTTGAGTTGCGCTAAGATAAGTGTCTAGTTGGTTTGACATATCAAGGGCAAGTTTAGCGTTTGGTCGTTTTTCTTTAATAAGTTCTTCAAGTCTGGTTTTGCGGATTTTTACTAAAGAAAACTCTGAAATAACAAAAAAAGCGTTAAATAAAATAAACAAAATAGCAAGCGAAATCATTAAAAAAGAATTGTCAGCAAGATGCAAGTAAGATCCTTAAAAATAAAATAATCGCAAAATTATAGCAAAAAACTTGCATTTTTTAAAATTTTAGATAAAATTCGTAAAATTTTTCAAGGAATTTATATGCAAATTATACAAAAAATACATGATTTACACCCGCTTATTCACTGTATCACAAACTATGTCACTGCAAATGATGTAGCAAATTCTATCCTTTCTATCGGTGCTTCACCGGTTATGAGCGACGAAGAAATCGAAGTTAGCCAAATGATAGTCATAGCAAATGCCCTTCTTATCAACATAGGGACTTTAAATTCTCGCACCATTAGCGCCATGCTTACGGCTGGCAAAATGGCAAATGCATTAAATATCCCGGTAATTCTCGATCCTGTCGGCGTAGGAGCGACAAGATACAGAAACGAAGTCACAAAAAAATTGCTTGAAAATATACATTTTTCACTAATTCGTGCAAATGTTTCAGAAATTAGCTTTTTAGCCACTCAAAGTGGCGAAACTAGGGGCGTAGATGCGAGTTATATAGATGTAAATATAGACTTACAAACGCATATAAATTCGGCAAAACTTTTGGCAAAAAAAACGGAGGCTTGTGTGGTGCTTTCTGGGGAGACTGATATCATCACAAATGGCGATGACATAAGGCTTTGTGAGCGTGGAAGTGCGATGATGAGCAAGATAACTGGTAGCGGTTGTATGCAAGGGGGCGTTTTGGCGGCATTTTTAGCAAGTGCGAAGGTAGCGAAAATACCAGTTTTTCAAGCCATAAATGCTGGGGTTTTTGCCTTTAATATCGCCGGCGAAAAAGCGGTGCAAAAAACTATCGAAATTGGCGGTGCAAACGGTAGTTTTAGGACATTTTTCATTGATGCTCTTTCGCAAATTTCAGACAGCGATATCCAAAATATATAATTTGAGTTTTGTAAGTTTTTTGGGTAGCGATGGATTTTTTAAAAACTAAAATTTGCTTATTTTTTAAGCATATTTATCAAATTTGATGTGAAGAAATTTATTTTTGAAAGTGAAAAATTATGACAAGACGTATTTTCACAAATGCTGTTGTAGCAGGGGTTTTGGAGGCAAAATTTGCCGTGATTTTTGGACTTTTTGCAAATCAAAGCAAGGCAGAGGCGGATTTGCTTTTTGATGATTTTAAAACAAAATTAAATACTCATGTTTGTAGGCGAGATGCAAGGCAATATTTCGCAAATGATTTTTTAAATTTTAGGTGCATAAAAACGAAATTTTAAGTCTAAAAATAAATCAAATTTGATATTAATTTGCTTGATGTTTTTTAGTAAAAATGCTAAAAATTAAGAGAAAATTTTATATAATCATCCTTTTTGGATAGATGTCCGAGCGGTTTAAGGAGCACGCCTGGAACGCGTGTGTGGGGCAACTCACCGAGAGTTCGAATCTCTCTCTATCCGCCACGAGTTACAAAAAGTTACAATCACTTAGCACCAAAAACAACCAAAATATTTTAAAATTTATCGATTTTTTAGGCTTTTCTGAATAAAATTACTAAAACTTGTTAGCACTTGTTATCACTTGCTATCAAGATTTTTATACTACCGTTTATACTACCGATAGCAAAAAAATTCACAGAATAGCCAAAGCACAAAGCAAATTTGATAATTTTAAAATGCAAAAATTAACAAAATCAAATTTGATAAATTTACAAGCAAATTTGATGTTCTAAAAAATCCACAGAGTGACTAAAAAGCTATCAAATTTGATAAGCGAAAAAATCCACAGGGTAACCAAAGCACAAATCAAATTTGATAAGCAAAAAACACACAGCGTGGCTAAAAAGCTATCAAATTTGATAAACAATAAAATCCGCAGAGTAGCTAAATTTCAAATCAAATTTAACAATTTAACAAGTAAATTTGATAATTTTCAAATCAAATTTGATAAATAAGAAAAGCCACAAAGTAGCTAAAAGCTATCAAATTTGATAAACAATAAAATCCGCAAGATAACCAAAGCACAAATCAAATTTGATAAACAATAAAATCCACAGGTAGCTAAATTTCAAATCAAATTTGATAATTTTACAAGCAAATTTGATAATTTTCAAATCAAATTTGATAAGCGAAAAAATCCACAAAATAGCCAAAGCACAAATCAAATTTGATAAGCAAAAAACACACAGCGTGGCTAAAAAGCTATCAAATTTGATATTTTAAAAGCGAATTTGCTTAGACCATGGATTTTAGCATAAAAATTTGTGCATTAACTAAGCCGATTTGCGTACGGATCGAGCCACAACGTTCTGGCGATGATGCCGAAAGTTTTGCATTTAAGGCACTAAGTTTGGCGTAAAGTGCGTTTAAAGAATTTTGAATTCGACTTTTAAAAAGCTTTGAACGCATATTTTTTCTGCTTAAATTTGAGGTGATTTTTTCGTCGTTTAAAGCGAAATTTAGCCCATAAAGCGAAAACTTGTCTGCTTTTTTAAGCTTTGCCATATCAAGTTGGGCTAAAAGCGCGCTGTTGCCGTTTTCAAAGAGTGCAAAACCACTGTTTGTAAGCCTTGCTCTTTCGTCATTTGCTTCGTCTCGCATGCTAAAAATGCTTGAAATACTCCCCAAAAATATCGCACCAAGCCCGATTTCACCGAGTGCAACTAGACGATCGCCCTTGTCGCTTTTAAGCCAAATCCTAAGCTTGTCAAAAATAGAATCGTTTTCGTCTATCCAGCCGTTTTCGTCCTCGTCGAAAAAGGAAAGTTCACCAAAACCGTTGCCACTTTTTGTGCCAAAAAGCTCCGTTGCATCATCGATAAGACCGTTGGCATTGCGATCGAGCGCCAAAAATCCGCTATTTTGCCCCAAAGTGCTTATTTGATCGCTACAACCGTCGCAGTCGATATCAAATTCAAAAGTCCTTGCTCCAAGCTCTGGAAATTGCCCATCTAACGTGATAACGAGCGGATCGTAAAGTTCGCTTCGTTTAAGGGCGCTAAAACTTATCATTTGGCTTGAGATATTGTAGTTAAGCCCGATATCAAGGCTTTTTCCGTTGCTAGTTTGCACTATCGCCTTGGTTGAAAATGTAAGCGCCTCGCTTTGGATGTGGGTTTGAGTCGAGTTTAAAGCTTGGCTAAAAGTCTCGCTATCTAGGGCGTTTGGGCGGAATTTGCTAGCCAAAGTTATACCGTGCTTGGCAAAGGATTTGATAGCCGAATTTAAAGCCACATCGTCAAAACCGAGCGGATTTGATCTGGTTAATGGCGTTCGTATCTGGGAATTTGCTTGAGTATTTTGAGTGTCTGTGTCAAAAACATCGCCATTTTTTTCAAAAAGCTTCGTGTAGTTTGAAGCACCTATTTCTTGAGTGTTACTTGAAAGATTTATCGCTCCTTGATAATACGCTTTGTTCGCAGTCATTGCGACACTGTAATTGTGTATTCGCATATTATTCTCCGTTAAAGTTGAGTGATAAATCGGCAAAAAGCCATTTGACTTTATGCTTTTTTTATGAAATGTTATAAACATAATTTAAAAATTTTTATATTTTATGAATAATTATCTGTTTAAAAATTTTGCCGTTGAAAAATACTTAAAATTTTTCTTAATTCAAATTTTATGGTATTTGCTTAAAAATTTCTATGAATTTATAAGTTAAGGCGTGGAAATTATTTGCTTTACTTGTAAAATAGGATTGGAAGAGCCCGACGGATTTGGGGGGAGGTTTTTGTCGGGCTATTACAAAAAAAGGAGATTTTTCTCTAATCGGCGAAATGATACAACTTTTTAACGAATATTACTTCAATTTTTTTACAACATATATTAAATAATCCAAGAAAAATATTTTAATTA
>JAILCJ010000218.1 GCA_024680445.1 Campylobacter sp. | reverse complement strand
CAAGAAAAACGTTCAAAAGATGCAAAAGATGAGCTTATGACCTTGCTTGAAAGCGATGATTTGGTGCATTTTGGACTGATACCAGAACTTATCGGACGTTTGCATATGGTAGCGACTTTAAATGAGATAACAAAAGATGATATGGTTAAAATTTTAACCACTCCAAAAAACGCTATCGTAAAGCAATATCAAAAACTTTTTGCTATTGATAATGCTTGCTTGCGGTTCGAAACTGATGCACTCGAAGCCATAGCCAATCAAGCCATAGAGCGTAAAACTGGTGCTAGAGGGCTAAGAAGTATAATAGAAAATGTAATGACAGACATTATGTTTGAGCTTCCAGAACTTGGTGGCTATGAAGTTGTCATAACAAAAGAAGTTGTAGATGACGGCAAAAAGCCTATTTATGTGAAAATTATTTAAATTATAAAGGAAAAATATGATATTTGATCAATTAGTTGGTTTCTTTTCAAGCGATATGGGTATAGATCTTGGTACGGCAAATACTTTGGTTTTAGTTAAAGACAAGGGCGTTATCATCAATGAACCTTCTGTTGTAGCTGTTCAACGTGAAAAATACGGCAAACAAAAAATCCTTGCCGTAGGACAAGCCGCCAAAGAAATGGTTGGTAAGACACCGGGCGATATAGAGGCGATTCGTCCTATGAGAGACGGGGTTATTGCTGATTTTGATATGACAGAAAAAATGATTCGCTATTTTATAGAAAAAACTCACCGCAGAAAAAGTTTTTTAAGACCTCGTATAATCATCTCTGTGCCTTATGGATTGACACAAGTAGAAAGAAAAGCCGTTAGAGAAAGTGCTATGAGTGCGGGAGCAAGAGAGGTTTTCTTGATAGAAGAGCCAATGGCAGCGGCTATCGGTGCTGGACTTCCGATCAGAGATCCGCAAGGCTCGCTTGTCGTTGATATCGGCGGTGGTACAACAGAAATAGGCGTTATTTCTCTTGGTGGTTTGGTTATATCAAAGTCTATTCGTACGGCTGGAGATAAGATAGATGCAAGCATAGTTAATTATATAAAAGAAAAATACAATTTGCTTGTTGGTGAAAGAACTGGCGAAGAGATAAAAATCAGCATAGGTTCGGCTGTTCCGCTTGAAAAAGAGCTAAATATGGTAGTTAAAGGTCGTGACCAAATGACTGGACTTTTAAGTCGCATAGAATTAACTAGCGAAGATGTTAGGGAGGCTATGCGTGAGCCTCTTAAAGAAATGGCAGACGCTCTTAAAACCGTGCTTGAATTGATGCCACCTGATCTTGCTGGTGATATAGTTGAAAATGGTGTCGTTTTAACCGGTGGTGGTGCTTTGATAAGGGGACTTGATAAATATCTTTCAGAGATCGTAAAACTTCCTGTAAGTGTAGCCGATGAGCCACTTCTTGCTGTTGCTGTGGGAACTGGCAAAGCCTTAGAGGAGATAAGTCTGCTTCAACATTTAACAAATGAAGACTAAAATTTTTCTTTTTATATTTATCGTATTTATGGTGGGTCTTTCTATATATAAAGGCTCACAAATAAGTGCGGTAACTACAAATTTTACAAATAGCATAGTTGCTTTGTATTCTGGAATCACAACCTTTGTTAAGGATAAAATAGACGAGCATTTTGATCAAGCAAATCAGATATCAAAGCTAAGAAAACAAAATGCAGAATTAGAACGTTCAGCAACCTTGCTAGCAACTTTTGCAAATGAGCTAAATGAGGTTTTAAAAGATAAAAATGCTAGTGCTTATGATCCTAGGATCAAGCTTGTAAGAACTCTTGGCTATGTAAATATTAGCGATTATAATAAAATTTATATTAGCAGTTTTAGCGATTATAACGCTTCTAAAATTTATGGGTTAATTCATCGTGGTAGAAGTGCTGGCGTGTTGGTTTCGCAAGCAAATAGACCAGTGGCTTTGTTGCAAAACGACCCAAGAAGCGTGTTTGCAGTTTATATAGGTGATAAAAAAATTCCCGGCGTTGCCCACGGCAAAAAAGACGGCGTAATTATCAAATTTATCCCTCAATGGCTTGATCCAAAAGTCGGTGATGAGGTTTTTACGAGCGGACTTGATGGGATATTTTTTAGTGGCGTGCCAGTTGGTCAAGTGCGTGAAGTTTTAGATGAAAATTCTTATAAAAGTGCGGTTATAAAACCATATTTAAAGGGAAGTACTCCAAATTTTTTGTATGTCATAACAAAGGATAAATAATGCCAAAAAGAGAAGATGTAAAAAGTATATTGCTTATAGGATCTGGGCCTATAGTTATCGGACAAGCGTGTGAGTTTGATTATTCAGGTACTCAAGCTACAAAAACTTTAAAAGAACTCGGTTATCGTGTTGTGCTTATAAATTCAAACCCAGCAACCATTATGACAGACCCTGATTTTGCAGACGCAACCTATATAGAGCCTATCACAAAAGAAAGCATAAAAGCTATCATTGAAAAAGAAAAAGTCGATGCTATACTTCCAACCATGGGCGGACAAGTTGCCCTAAATGTCGCTATGGAGCTTTATGAAAACGGCATGCTTGGAGATGTAAAATTCCTTGGTGCAAATCCAGAAGCCATAAAAAAAGGCGAAGATAGACAAATTTTTAAAGAACTTATGAAAAAAATCGGTATGGATTTACCAAAATCATCTTACGCTCACAGCATAGACGAAGCCATGAATGCAGCAAATGAGATAGGTTTTCCTTTAATGATTCGTGCTAGTTTTACTCTTGGTGGTGCAGGCAGTGGCGTGGCGTATAATATAGATGAATTTCGTGAGTTAGCAGACGCTGGTTTGGCGGCTAGCCCTATACATGAAATTTTGATAGAAGAAAGTTTGCTTGGCTGGAAAGAATACGAAATGGAGGTTATCCGCGACCATAATGATAACTGTATCATAGTGTGTTCTATCGAGAATTTAGATCCTATGGGCGTTCATACGGGCGATAGTATAACCATAGCTCCAGCTCTTACTTTGACAGATAAAGAGTATCAAGTCATGAGAGATGCGAGTTTTGCGATACTTCGTGAAATAGGCGTTGATACGGGCGGTAGTAATGTTCAGTTTGCCATACATCCACAAACTGGTCGTATGATAGTCATAGAAATGAATCCGAGGGTTTCGCGTTCATCGGCTCTTGCAAGTAAGGCGACAGGTTATCCTATAGCCAAGGTTGCAACTTTGCTTGCCGTTGGTTTTAGCCTTGATGAGATCAAAAACGATATTACCGGCACGGCGGCTAGTTTTGAACCGGTGATTGATTATATAGTTACGAAAATTCCTCGCTTTACCTTTGAAAAATTCCCGGGCTCAAATCCTACTCTTGGCACGGCGATGAAATCAGTCGGTGAAGTCATGGCTATAGGCAGGACATTTAAAGAAAGTATACAAAAAGCACTTTGTTCTTTAGAGCGAGATCTTGGCGGTTTTGAGAGATTGAATTTAAGCCGAAGTGAGCTTGAAAAAGGGCTTAGAAATGGCAATGAAAAAAGAATTTTGTATGTAGCACAAGCATTTAGAGATGGACTTAACATAGATGAAGTTCACGCTCTTAGCAAGATAGATCCATATTTTTTAAATCAAATTTACGAGATAACAGAATTTGAAAAATGTATAGATATGGATATATTAAATGATGAAAATTTGCTTAGAAAAGCCAAAACCATGGGCTTTTCAGATAAAATGATAGCCCAACTTATAAATTTAAGCGACAATTTAGAGTTAAGCCAAAATGATATTTATTTTGCCAGAAGCAAACTTGGCATATGGCATGAATACAACGAAGTTGATACTTGTGCTGGGGAGTTTAAAGCACTTACGCCTTATCTTTATTCTAGCACTAATATCACGAAATTATCGCCATTTGATGCACCAAAAGGCAAAGAAAAAAAGGTAATGATAATAGGTGGCGGTCCAAACAGAGTGGGACAAGGCATAGAATTTGATTATTGTTGTGTGCATGCAAGTTTTGCCTTGCGAGATATGGGTATAAAAACCATAATGTATAACTGCAACCCAGAAACGGTTTCGACTGATTATGATACAAGCGATATATTGTATTTTGAACCGATAGATTTTGAGCATTTGCGAGGAGTTTTGGAGCGTGAAAAACCAGACGGCGTTATAGTGCATTTTGGCGGACAAACTCCGCTTAAATTTTCAAAACGGCTTTGCGTTGCAGGGGCAAAAATCATAGGAACTAGCGCTAGAACCATCGATATAGCCGAAGATAGAAAGAAATTTAGCGAATTTATAAATAAAATAAACATTAAACAGCCTAAAAACGATACCGCAACTAGCGAAGAAGAAGCGGTTAAAAAAGCAAATGAAATCGGCTATCCAGTTCTTGTTCGCCCTAGTTATGTTTTGGGCGGTCGTGCGATGAGAAGGGTGCATAGCGAAATCGAGCTTAGAGAGTATATGAACGAAGCCGTTAAGGTAAGCAATAATTCACCGGTTTTGCTAGATAAATTTTTACAAGATGCGACCGAACTTGATGTTGATGCGGTAAGCGACGGCAAAGAAGTTTATGTGGCTGGAATCATGGAGCATATCGAAGAAGCCGGCATACACTCTGGCGATAGTGCTTGTTCTATACCGACTATGAGTTTAAGCGAAGAAATGCTTAAAAAAGTAAGGGAGCAAACTCGTGATATAGCCTTAAATTTGGGCGTTGTTGGACTTATGAATATTCAGTTTGCCATTTACGAAAACGAGCTTTATATGATAGAAGTAAATCCACGCGCTAGCCGAACCGTGCCTTTTGTAAGCAAGGCGACTGGTATGCCTATCGCAAAGGTTGCAACAAGGGTTATGTGGCAAGGAAATTTGCGAGAGGCTTTAAAATTTTATGATAAATTTAATATTTTGGACGAAAAAGACGGCATTTTGTTGCCTCGCAATAAAAAGCATATTTGCGTTAAAGAGGCGGTATTTCCGTTTAACAAGCTAAGCGGTGCTGATGTGATACTTGGCCCTGAGATGAAAAGCACAGGCGAAGTCATGGGCATAAGTAGGGATTTTGCAAGTTCTTTTGCCAAGTCACAAATGGCAGCAAACAACAGCTTACCAACTAGCGGAAATGTCTTTTTAACTCTTGCAGATGCCGATAAAGTTGCATCTATCGAGCTTGCTAATGAATTAAAAGCACTTGGATTTAATATAATGGCAACAGGCGGAACGCATAAATTTTTATCGCAAAACGGCATAGAATCGGAGTTTATTTATAAGATAAGCGAGGCTAGACCAAATGTCGAAGATAGGCTAAAAAACGGCGATATCGTTATGGTTATCAACACCAGCGATAGCAAATCAAATTTTGAAGACGGCAAGAAAATTCGTCAAAATATTTTGCGTTTTAAGATACCGTATTTTACGACCATGCGTGCGGCACTAGCAGCTGCAAAATCCATAGGCTCGGTTCAAAATGGCAAGGCTTATGAAGTCATGAGTTTGCAAGGGTATATGTCTTGATAAATTCGCCCGCAATCGCATTTAAAATTTAAGTGCTTTTGCGACTTTATCGAGCTTTTATAAATAGTATTAGCTAAATTTGCTACAAAAACGAATAAAACAAAAAAGCGTTTTGTTGAGTTTATGATATGAAAAAACCTGAAATTTTTGGGATTTTTATAAGTTTGCTTGGTGGAATTTTATGGGGATTTAGCGGAGTTTGCGGGCAGTATTTATTTACACAAAAAGGCATAAGTGCTGATTGGTTAGTGCCTTATAGATTGCTTTTTTCTGGTGTGGTTTTGTTGCTTTTTTGTGCTAGAAAAAATCCAGAAAATTTATTTAAACCTTTGTTAGATCTGGCTCTTTTGCCTAGACTTTTGATTTTTGCCATACTTGGGCTTATGCTAACTCAATACAGCTATTTTTACTCTATCGAGCTTTCAAATGCCGCTGTTGCAACGGTGATTCAATACTCTGCGCCGGCTATGATTATGCTTTTGCTTTGTATTTCCCAAAGGCGTTTGCCAAAAATTTTAGAGCTGATATCTTTGATATTGGCTAGTTTGGGCGTTGTTTTGTTGGCGACTCATGGGGATTTGAGCGGACTTGTTATAAGTCAAAAGGCTTTGTTTTACTGTCTTTTGAGTGCGGTTTGCGTTTGTGTTTATAATCTTGCGCCAAAACGGCTGAACCAAAAATATCCTATTTTGTTAAATCTTGGCTGGGGCATGACGATAGGGGCGATCGTGCTTAGCGTGAGTTTGAAAGTTTGGCGACTTGATGGCGTGAACGATCTTGACGGATACTTGGCATTTTTGGCGATAGTGCTATTTGGGACGATTTTGGCGTTTAGTTTTTATATGTTAGGCGTATCGCTTATAGGTGCTTCAAAGGCTAGTTTGATAGCTTGTATAGAACCGGTTAGTGCGGCGTTTTTTGCACATTTTTGGTTAAAAACGACTTTTGTATTTTTGGATTTTGTCGGCTTTTTTATGATAATTTCTTGCATTTTTTTGTTAAGTTTAGATGGTTTTGGGCATAAAAAGGATATAAAAAATACATAATTTTATTTATCAAATTTGCC
>JAILCJ010000205.1 GCA_024680445.1 Campylobacter sp. | reverse complement strand
AATCCCTCTGATTTTTTTCAGAAAGGACAGGTAAATGCAAGTAAGAATTACTTATTGCAACTCTTGAGCATATCGTCCAACAGCCTCTAGGGTAGAGGTAGAACTAATGCAAAATTTCGACGATGTCAAGATAGAAAAAATCATAGGAAGTGGCGGGGATTTCATCGTCGAAGTTGATGGCGAGATCGTGTTTTCAAAAAACGGCTTAATAGGCACGGATAGGGTAAGGCTGCCAAATGGAGGCGAAATAACAAGGCTTATCCGTGAGAAATTAGCCTAAATTTTGGGGCTTTTGCCCCATGCTTTTAATTTTTTTTTGCAAATTTACTCAAATACAAACATACTATTATTGTTTTTAAGCACTTTGTTCAACCTCTTCTATAATAATTGCCTCTATTATATCTTCATCTAGTGCTTTTTTTGTTATCATGGTTCTTTGTGCTATTATTTCTACAATTATTGGTTTAAGCACACTATTTGCATAAGATTGCATATTATTAGCATTAAAAGTTTTGCCAAAAAAATCTTCACTTTCTAAAATCAATTCATCAACTTTTTCTTTAAATATTCTGGCTTCTATTTGTGTTAATCTAAACAAAGTAGCTAAATATAACATTTGGAAAAAAAATACTCTTTGTTTTTTAACTATATCATCTTCTATAAAATTATCCATTATTTTTTTCGATAATGTTCCACCGCCAAATCCACCTATTAACCCACCTAATACTCCGCCAACAAATGTGCCAACAACTGGTACGACAGAACCGATAGTTGCTCCTATCAAGGCTCCCGCACTTCCGCCAGCTATACCTCCAGCATTTACAACAATATTTTTCACACACTGCATACCAGAAATTTCATTTTTCATCATTTTTATAACATCTAAACTAGAAGTAACAGCCATTGTTGCTACTGCAACAACAACAGTACTTCTAATAGCGTTGTTTGCAGCAGTAGCCGAAGATATATTTACTGGTTTACCTACAGATTTTGCAAACGTTTGACCAAATTTGCTAGTAAATGAAAAATTTATAGTATTTTGCAAAAACGCATTTATTTGTGGTATTCTTTGAAGTTGTGTAGAAGCTATATAGGTAATAAAAGCTTGTGCACCTACTTGCATACTTGTAAAAGCTGATTGTTTTAAAGCTTTTTTTAAATCACCTTCTTTTAAATACAACGCAGTAACATTTATGACATATGAAACACCAAAAGCTCCTATAGCTACCACGGTTCCATTCATAGCATCAAATTTTAAACTTTCTTTTGTACAAAATTTTGTATAATTTTTAGCTTCTTGATACGTTACATTGCCCTTTCTAACAATATTTTTAGCCTCATTAGGATCACTGATGCCTGGTACTTGACCTTTTTTAATTTTTAGTTCCATTAATTCTATTGCTTTATCATATTGATCTTTTGGAACTTCAAGTTGCATAGGTTTGCCATTATTATCAAGATATTTATATACTCCTTTTGAACCTTTAAAAGCTGAATCTACGGAAGATTGAGCAGATTTGCAATATTTGCTTTGAATTTTTACCCCATCTACTATTCTATCTGCACCATTTGGCACATTATCACCACCGACTATTTTTGCATTTTTGCCATGTAAATTATCTAATTCGTTATTCATTATTTCAGCAGCATCTCCGTGTCCTGTAGATACAATTGGATTTCCATTTTTATCTATTGGTTTTCCACTGCTATTTGTTCCATTTGCTTTTGTATATTGTTGATAATTTTCACCAGTTTGAATAGCTCTAAAATTTTTATTCCAAGCGTTTGCACTTGGTATAGTTGTTGCCGCCAAAGCAGTAATACTTCGATCAAAATCAGCTTGTTTTTGTTTAAATTCATCACTATTATGAATATTGTTGGCTAATTCTATACAATATTTTTCTGTTTTTTTACACTCATCAGAACAAAACCACTCGCCTAATTCTGACTGTATATCGCTACTTAATTTTATTTTGCCACAACACGAACAAAATACAACTTCATCAATATTTTTTTCATTTACAAATACTTCCTTGTTATCATATAAACCATATTGAATATTTTGCATCAATATAAATTCGTTTATAGCATCATCATTAAGAGATATAATGTTTTTTAATTCATTTACAACATC
>JAILCJ010000204.1 GCA_024680445.1 Campylobacter sp. | reverse complement strand
CACAAATTTGAGTAAATTTAGAAAATTTTAAGTCAAAGATAGATTTTTATATAAAGATTTTTTAAAAATTTGATATTTATAAAAGCAAATTTATAAAAAAATGAGTAAAAATCGGAAATTTTATCAAAATTAAGTCTTTTTATTTGCCAAGATAAACTTATATTTTACAAATCATTTTATAATACTTCAAAACTCAATACAAAGGTTTCGCAATGAGCAAAGTTATGAAAACAATGGACGGCAACGAGGCGGCAGCATACGCTTCATACGCTTTTACCGAAGTTGCCGGAATTTATCCTATCACCCCAAGTTCGCCAATGGCTGATTACACCGATATTTGGGCAGCACAAGGCAAGAAAAATTTATTTGGTATGCCAGTAAAAATAGTAGAAATGCAAAGCGAAGGCGGTGCGGCAGGCGTTGTCCATGGCTCACTGCAAGCAGGTGCTTTAACCACGACTTACACGGCATCTCAAGGTTTGCTTTTAAAAATTCCAAATATGTATAAAATCGCCGGTCAATTACTCCCGGGCGTTATACATGTTTCAGCCAGGTCTCTAGCGGCACAAGCACTTTCTATCTTTGGTGATCACCAAGATGTTTACGCCTGTCGCCAAACTGGTTTTGCAATGTTGGCAAGTGGCTCGGTTCAAGAGGTTATGGATATAGCCGGCGTCGCTCACCTTTCGGCGATAAAAGGCAGAGTGCCGTTTTTACATTTTTTTGATGGATTTAGAACCAGCCACGAAATTCAAAAAGTCGAGCTAATGGATTATGCTGATTTTGATAGATTGCTTGATAAAGAAGCGGTACAAAAATTCCGTGATGGTGCCATAAATTCAGAAAATCCAAAAACTCGTGGTACGGCTCAAAATGACGATATTTACTTTCAAACCCGCGAACTTTCAAACAGCTATTATAACGCTGTGCCAGATATAGTTGCACATTATCTTGATGAAATTTCAAAGATCACCGGTCGCACTTATAAACCATTTACTTATTTTGGCGATCCAAATGCAACTCGTATCATTATCGCTATGGGTTCGGTTACTCAAATGCTAGAAGAAGTTGTTGAGTATCTAAACCAAAAAGGCGAAAAAGTCGGTATCATCAAAGTTCATTTATATCGTCCATTTAGCGTTAAATATCTAATGGATGTTATGCCAAAAAGCGTTGAAAAAATCGCCGTACTCGATCGCACAAAAGAACCCGGTGCCCTTGGAGAACCGCTTTATCTTGATGTAAAAGCCGCATTTTATGGTGCTAAAAATGAGCCACTTATCGTTGGTGGTCGCTATGGACTTAGCTCAAAAGATGTCGGACCTGAACAAATGCTTGCCGTTTTTGAAAATCTCAAAAAAGACAAGCCAAAAGACGGCTTTACTGTCGGCATAGTCGATGATGTAACCTTTACTTCACTCGAAGTTGGTGAAAAAATTTCTCTTAGCGATTCAAGCGTTAAAGAGTGCTTATTTTACGGACTTGGTGCGGACGGAACCGTCGGTGCAAATAAAAACTCTATTAAAATTATCGGTGATAAAACAGATCTTTACGCACAAGCATATTTTGCCTACGATAGTAAAAAATCTGGCGGTTACACTCGCTCTCACCTTCGTTTTGGCTCTAAACCTATCCGCTCAACTTATCTAGTTTCAAATCCACATTTTGTAGCCTGTTCGGTTGCTGCATATCTTGAAATTTATGATGTTGTAGACGGCATAAGACAAGGCGGAACACTTTTGCTTAACTCTATTTGGGACGCCGATGAAACCGTAAGACGCATACCAAATAAAGTAAAAAGAATTTTGGCTCAAAGACAAGCGAATTTTTATATCATCAACGCAACCAAACTTGCAAAAGAAATCGGACTAGGAAACCGCACAAATACCATTATGCAATCAGCCTTTTTCAAACTAGCCGACATCATACCTTTTGATCAAGCCCAAGAATACATGAAAGAATACGCCAAAAAAACTTATGGCAAAAAAGGCGAAGCCATAGTTGAGATGAACTACAAAGCCATAGATGTTGGTGCCAGCGGTCTTGTAAAAGTTCAAGTCGATCCAGCATGGAAAGATTTAAGCGACGAGCAAAAAACTACTACAAATGCTTATGTTGGCAACGATTTTATAGAAAAAATAGTCAAACCTATCAATGCCGCAAGAGGTAACGAACTACCAGTTTCAGCCTTTGTAGGATACGAAGACGGACATTTTGAAAATGGTAGCACGGCTTATGAAAAACGTGGCGTTGGCGTAATGGTGCCAAAATGGATAGAACAAAACTGTATCCAGTGTAACCAATGTGCCTTTGTGTGTCCGCACGCCGTTATAAGACCATTTTTGATAGATGAAAACGAGATGAAAAACGCTCCGCAAGGCGTGAAAGATCACTCACTTGACGCCAAAGGCAAAGAGGTCAAAGAGTTAAAATACAAAATTCAAGTCAGCCCACTTGATTGTACAGGTTGCGAACTTTGCGTTCAAAACTGCCCAAGCAAAGAAAAATCTCTCGTTATGGTGCCACTAGGCGAAGAAATCGAGAAAAAAGAACAAGAAAATGCGGACTATTTGTTTAAAAAAGTTACTTACAAAGACGACCTTATGGGCAAAGAAAGCGTCAAAGGCGTTGGTTTTGCTAAACCGCTTTTCGAATTCCACGGAGCATGTCCGGGTTGTGGTGAAACGGCTTATATCACTCTTGCAACACGACTTTTTGGCGAACGCATGGTGGTTGCAAATGCGACTGGTTGTAGTTCGATTTACGGCGGTAGTGCACCTTCGACACCTTACACCAAAAAAGATAATGGCAGAGGCGTAGCGTGGGCGAATTCGCTATTTGAGGACAATGCCGAATTTGGTATGGGTATGAACGTGGCTAGTGAAACATTAAGACATCGCATAGAAAATGTAATGCTAGATAGCAAAGACGATGTACCTAACGCATTAAGCGCACTTTACAACGACTGGATCGCATATAAAAATGACGGAGCAAAAAGCCTTGAAATAGCTGACAAACTCATACCGCTTTTAAATGCGAACAAAGCCGAAAAAGGCGTGGCAGAAATTTTAGGACTTAAAAACTATCTTGTTAAAAAATCTCAATGGATTTTCGGTGGTGACGGCTGGGCTTACGATATAGGCTATGGCGGTCTTGACCATGTTTTGGCAAGTGGCGAAAATGTAAATGTACTTGTTCTTGATACCGAAGTGTATTCAAACACAGGCGGACAAAGTTCAAAATCAAGTCGCACCGGCTCTATCGCTCAATTTACCGCCAGCGGCAAGGCAGTTCAGAAAAAAGACCTTGGTTATATAGCCATGACTTACGGCAATATTTTCGTAGCCCAAGTAAATTCAAACGCTAGTCCGGCTAATGTTATAAAGGCGATGATAGCCGCAGAAGCTTACGATGGCCCAAGCATTATCATAGCTTATGCGCCTTGTATCGCTCACGGTATCAAAGGCGGTCTTGGAAAATCCGGCAATCAAGCAGAACTCGCTACAAAATGCGGTTATTGGCCGACTTATACCTTTGATCCAGCCTTGTTAAAAGAAGGTAAAAATCCGGTTAAAATCACCTCTCGTGAGCCAAACTGGGATCTTTACGAAGAATTTTTGCTAAACGAAGTTCGCTACAACGCTCTTAAAAAGCTAAATCCTCAACACGCAGACGAGCTTTATATGCAAAATAAAGCGGACGCAAAAAGACGTTATAGACAACTTAAACGTATGGCAAATGCCGATTTTAGCGATGAGTTAGAATAAAATTTAGGGGGCTTTGTCCCCCTGCTAATTTTTATCAAATTTGATTAAATTTATTCAAATTTGATAAAAATTTAAAATCAAATTTATTTAATAGGTTAAAATTTTAGACTTAAATTTATAAAAAGACAAAAAATGTTAATCATAAATTCACACGATAAAAGCGAACTTGTAGGCAAAAATATAAACCAAGTTCTTGAAATTTTAGGCTTTAAAACACTACACTTAGCAGTTATGCTAAACGATGAAATCATCAAAAAAAGTAAATACAATTATATCCTAAAACACGGCGATAAACTCGAAATCGTGCAATTAGTCGCAGGGGGTTAAAATGGACGATAAACTAAAAATTGGCAATAAAGAATTTTCATCAAGATTTATCATGGGTTCTGGCAAATTTTCGCTAAATCTCATACAAGCTTGCATAAACGAGGCGGCTTGCGAAATCATAACCCTTGCCATAAGACGTGCAAATTTGGGCGGTGCTGAAAATATACTTGATTTTATACCAAAAAATATCACACTTTTACCAAATACTTCTGGCGCAAGAAACGCAGACGAAGCCGTTAAAATCGCTTTACTCGCACGAGAACTTGCAAACACAGATATGATAAAACTTGAAGTCGTACGCGATAGCAAATATCTTTTACCGGATAATTACGAAAGCATAAAAGCGACCGAAAAACTCGCAAATTTGGGCTTTACGGTCATGCCTTACATGTATCCGGACTTAAATGTCGCAAGGGATTTACAAAGTGCTGGGGCGGCTTGCATAATGCCACTTGGCTCACCCATTGGCACAAATAAAGGTCTTGCAACCAAAGAATTTATCAAAATTTTAATAGACGAAATAGACTTACCTATCATCGTTGACGCAGGCATAGGTTCGCCAGCACAAGCGTGCGAAGCCATGCAAATGGGCTGTGCAGCGGTCATGGCAAATACCGCCATCGCAAGTGCTAAAAATTTATCTTTAATGGCAAGGGCGTTTAGGCTTGGAATCCAAAGTGGGCGAACAGCGTTTTTAGCAGGTCTTGGCAAGGTTAGCGAACAAGCAAGGGCAAGCAGTCCTTTAAGTGGCTTTTTGGATTGATTTGGAGCAAAAATGAGACTTGATCCTATGAGCTATCTTGATGATATGCAAATTATCGACGAGGGGCTAATGCACGAGGTTTTAAGGCTTCGTGATGAATTTTGTTATAAGGATATCACAAGCTCACAAGTCGAAGATGCACTTGGCGAAGAAAGACTAAGCATAAAGGGCTTGCAAGCCTTGCTAAGTCCGGCGGCACAAGACTTTTTAGAGCCCATGGCACAAAGGGCAAAAGAGCTTACTTTTAGGCATTTTGGCAACAGCGTAGAGCTTTTTACTCCGCTTTATATTTCGAATTTTTGCGATAGCAACTGCACTTATTGCGGTTTTTCATCTCACAATAAAATTTCACGTCTAAAACTTAGCGAAGCACAGATAGCAACCAGCCTCGAAAATATCGCTAAAACCGGGCTAAAAGACATACTTATACTAACGGGCGAAAACGCAAAAAAACGCGACCTTGACTACATAGGCAAGGCCTGCAAAATGGCGTCAGAATTTTTTAGCAATGTCGGAATAGAAATTTATCCGCTAAATGCCGATGAATACGCATTTTTGCATAAATGTGGAGCGGATTATGTTGTGATTTTTCAAGAAACTTATAATGCTAAAAATTATGCTAATTTTCATCTGGGTGGGCACAAAATGAGTTTTGCATACCGTTTTAACGCCCAAGAACGAGCACTTATGGGCGGTATGCGTTCGGTTGGTTTTGGAGCCTTGCTTGGACTTGATGATTTTCGCAAAGATGCCTTTGCTGTCGCACTCCACGCCTATTTTATCCAAAGAAAATACCCTCACGCCGAGCTTAGCATTTCATGCCCAAGGCTAAGACCAGCCATAAATAAAAACGAAATTTCGGCAAATGATGTTGATGAGCGTAAACTTTTTCAAAGCATGTGTGCGTACAGAATCTTTTTACCTTACGCAAATATCGTGATCTCAACAAGAGAAAAGGCAAAATTTCGTAACGGCGTCATAGGCACGGTTGCGACTAAAATTTCAGGTGGAGTTAGCGTTGGCATAGGCACGCACGCACAAAGCAAAAGCCATGGAGACGAGCAGTTTGAGATAAGCGACACCAGAAGCGTTTCGCAAATGATGAAAGATATCGAAAATTTAGGGCTTCAAGCCGTAATGTCTAATCATATTTATGTTTAAACTATACATCAAATTTGGAAAAAATATTGAATAAATTTGAAAAAATTTGGGTAACAAAAGAAGGCAAAACAGATGAAATTTTGCGTGATTTAAAGCTTGTTTTGCAAAAAAATTTAGCCGATAAAATCTTTTTGCGTCAAAAAAATTTAAGCCCTAGCGAATACGAAAAACTAGCAAATTCCGTGCTAGCCTTAGCAAAAAACAAATGCGAACTTGTTATTTACAACCACGCAAAAATCGCTACAACCTTAAAGCTAAATTTGCATTTTAGTTATGAAAATTTCATCAAATTTGATAAAAATGAGTTAAAAAATTTTAAATTTGGAGTGTCAGTTCACTCTTTATCAGATGCCTTACAAGCCCAAAAATTCGGTGCGTCTTATGTAATGGCAGGGCATATATTTGCCAGTTTAAGCCATAAGAGCCAAGAGCCAAGGGGGCTTGAATTTTTAAAACATATTGTTTTAAATTTGCAAATTCCAGTTTATGCCATAGGTGGGATAAATAGCCAAAATATCGAACTTATCAAATCCAGCGGAGCAAAAGCTGCTTGTATGATGAGAGGAATTTTTACTTAAATTTGATATAAATTTGTAAAAAAATAAAACTTTACGGGGCAAAAGCCCCAAAATTTAGGCTAATTTCTCACGGATAAGCCTTGTTATTTCGCCTCCATTTGGCAGCCTTACCCTATCCGTGCCTATTAAGCCATTTTTTGAAAACACGATTTCGCCATCAACTTCGACGATGAAATCCCCGCCACTTCCTATAATTTTTTCTATCTTGACATCGTCGAAATTTTGCATTAGTTCTACCTCTACCCTAGAGGCTGTTGGACGATATGCTCAAGAGTTGCAATAAGTAATTCTTACTTGCATTTACCTGTCCTTTCTGAAAAAAATCAGAGGGATT
>JAILCJ010000200.1 GCA_024680445.1 Campylobacter sp. | reverse complement strand
GGTATAAAATTGAAAAAAAATTTATATAAAAATTACATAAATGTTTCATTTTTAAGAAAAAACATAGTTAAATTTATATAAAATACAAATACTGGTTAATAAAATCTTAATAGGAGGGTTATATGCGACCTGGAGAGATGCTGAGCTATGATTATAGCGTAGCTAAGCTTTTTACGTTTTCTACCATTGTTCTAGGTATAGTTGGTATGCTTTTGGGCGTCGTCATCGCTTTTGAGTTGGCGTTTCCTGAGCTAAACTATCTCGCTGGCGAATATTCGCTTTTCGGCAGACTTAGACCACTACACACCAATGGTATCATTTTTGGGTTTATGCTTTCGGGCATTTTTGCGACATGGTATTATGTCGGACAACGCGTACTTAAGGTATCGATGGGAGAATCTAAGTTCTTAATGGTAGTTGGTAAACTACACTTCTGGCTTTATATTTTCCTTATTGCCTGTGCTGTTGTTACATTATTTATGGGTATCAGCTCATCAAAAGAGTATGCCGAACTTCAATGGCCACTTGATATTTTAGTTGTCGTTGTTTGGGTGCTTTGGGGCGTAAGCATATTTGGTCTTATCGGTATTCGCCGTGAAAAGACACTTTATGTTTCTATATGGTATTACATAGCTACTTTCCTTGGTATCGCTATGCTTTATCTATTTAATAACATGGAAGTCCCAACTCGCTTTATCTCAGAATACGGTTCTTGGATGCACTCTGTTTCAATGTATGCTGGTACAAATGACGCACTTGTTCAATGGTGGTATGGTCACAACGCTGTTGCCTTTATATTCACTGTTGCTATCATCGCTGAAATTTACTACTTCTTACCAAAAGAAAGTGGTCAGCCTATATTCTCATACAAGCTTTCATTGTTCTCATTTTGGGGCTTGATGTTTATTTACCTTTGGGCTGGCGGTCACCACCTTATTTATTCAACAGTTCCAGACTGGATGCAAACTATGGGTTCGATTTTCTCTATCGTTCTTATACTTCCATCTTGGGGTTCTGCGATAAATATCTTATTGACCATGAAGGGCGAATGGGTTCAATTGCGTGAAAATCCTCTAATTAAGTTTATGATTCTAGCTTCAACATTCTATATGCTATCAACTCTTGAAGGTCCTATCCTTTCTGTTAAATCAGTCAATGCTCTTGCACACTTTACTGACTGGGTACCGGGACACGTTCATGATGGTGCACTTGGCTGGATAGGCTTTATGACTATGGCTGCTATTTATCACATGTCGCCTCGTATGTTTAAACGTGAAATTTATTCAAAATCTTTAATTGAAATACAATTCTGGATTCAAACAACAGGTATCGTTTTATACTTCGCATCTATGTGGATAGCTGGTATAACACAAGGTATGATGTGGAGAGCAACTGATAGCTATGGTAACTTGCTATACAGCTTTATCGATACCGTTACTGTTCTTATCCCTTACTACTGGATTAGAGCAATTGGTGGTGCTTTATATCTAATAGGTTTCTTTATATTTACTTACAATATAATCAAAACCCTTGGCGCACCAAGAATAGACTACGAACCAAAGAGTGCTTCACCTATGGGTGGTGCTTCTAAAGTGGAGGTGGCAAATGTTTAGTTGGTTAGAAAAAAATCCATTCTTCTTTGCTGTCGGCGTATTTTTGGTTATTGCTTATGCTGGTGTTATTGAAATTTTGCCAGACTTTGTAAATAGATCAAGACCAGTTGAAGGTACAAAACCTTACACCGTTTTGCAATTAGCAGGAAAACATGTTTATATTCAAGAAGGTTGCAATAACTGCCATACTCAATTAATTCGTCCATTTAAAAGCGAAACAGATAGATATGGTATGTATTCATTAAGTGGTGAATTTGCTTACGATAGACCTCACTTGTGGGGTTCAAAAAGAACCGGTCCAGACCTTATGCGTGTTGGAAATTATAGAACTTCTGACTGGCATGAAAATCACATGAAAGAGCCAGTATCAGTTGTTCCGGGTTCAATTATGCCTGCATACAAACACTTATTTAACAAAAACATTGATTTAGCAACAGCCTATGGCGAAGCTGAAACTGTTAAAAAAGTTTTTGGTGTGCCTTATGATGAGCCTGATATGCCAAAACTTGGTACTTTCGACGAAGCTAAAGAACAAGCAAAAGCTGAAGCTATGGCTGTCGTAGAACAAATGAAAGATCAAGAAATCAAAAAAGCATTTGAAGCTGGCGAAATTCGCGAAATAGTCGCACTTATAGCTTACTTAAATAGCTTAAAATAGAGTGAAAAATGAGTGCTGAAACTATAAGAGAGCTTCAAGCATACGGTTTTTTCTTTTTTGTAGTTTTTTTGGTATTTATACTGTATGGTTACTGCTACCATCTTTATAAATCCGAAAAAACCGGCAGAAGAGATTATGAAAAATATTCAAATTTGGCTTTGCAAGACGACATTGATTCAAACGTCTTGGAACGCAAGTAAAGGGTAAAAAATGGAATGGTTTAACCTACAAGATAATGTAAATTTGCTTACCTTGATTGGATCTGTTGCATTAATGGTTTTAACTATTGGCGTAGCAGGCAAATATATAAAACAAATGAAGGTTGCAAAAGACAATAGTGTCGAACGTATGGAACATGAGTGGGACGGCATAGGCGAGTTTAAAAACGATATGCCTATCGGCTGGGTTGCAATGTTTTTAGTAACCTTAGTCTGGGCAATATGGTATTTCTTACTTGGCTATCCTCTAAATTCTTATTCGCAAATCGGCGAATATAATGACGAAGTCAAAGCTGCAAATGAAAAATTTGCAAAAACACACGCAAATATTGATGCACAAGGCTTAAAAGATATGGGTGAAGGCATTTTCTTGGTTCAATGCTCAGCCTGCCACGGACTTACTGGTGATGGCATATCAAACAAAGCTGCTAACCTTACAAAATGGGGTAGCGAAGATGGCTTGCTTGATACCATAATGAAAGGCTCAAAAGGTCTTAACTATCCTGGTGGCGAAATGCCAGATGCTGCTGGTCTTGGCTTAGATGAAAACAGTGCAAAAGCTGTTGCTGCTTATGTAGCAAAAGAAATTTCAGCTATAAAATCAACTAAAAATGAAGCACTTGTAGCACAAGGTAAAGAACTTTATCCAACATGTGCTGCATGCCACGGCGAAGACGGTAAAGGCATGGAGGGTAGCTTCCCTGATCTAACTAAATATGGCTCAAGCTCTTTCGTTGCTGATGTATTGCAAAGAGGTAAAAGCGGTTCAATCGGTGTTATGCCTAAATTTGACACTATGTTAAACGCTATACAACAACAAGCAGCTGGCGAATATGTTAAGTCACTTTCAAGGGGTGAATAATGGAAAATACAAATAGATCTGTTTTTGCACTAAACGGTGTGACTGGTATGCTAATAGCAACAGTTTTGTTGCTTAGTATTTTGGGTGTGCTTACATATTTTGCATTAGTCTTGCAAAAAGAAGTGGCTAACAAACCTTATACACTTGAAAATGCAAGTTCTATTCAGATGATAAGCACTGATAACGCAAAACATTTCCAAGTAAAGGATAAATAATGGCAGTACTTGAAAAAGCCATAGTGCTTCTAACAATAGTCTCAGGCGCAATTTGTCTTTGGGCAGTTTTAACACCAAATCATCTTTTTGTTGGATGAGAACTTTTAAATTAAATGGCGCTTTATGCGCCATTTTTACTTTTTGTCTTAGCCTTTGGGGACAAAATTTTCTCATAGATAATGATAAAATTTTAAACGAAATGGTAAGCAATAAGATAAATGAAATCGGCTTAGAGTTATACGAAAAAACCAAAATTACTACTGGTGTTGTAGTTTTTAATGATTCAAATATCTCTTTATCGCAAAAAATAAAAGAAATTTCACCGCAAAGCCCTTATGCATTTATACTATTAAATACTAGTATCAAAAAAGTTGATATTTTTGCTGACGAAGAAAGTTTAAAGTTATTTGACAAAGAGAAAATTTTAAGTCCATATCCAGAAAGAGGAACGATTATACCGATACTCGCTTCTAGAAAAGGTAAAGATATTTATAATGCTAGCATGCTAAATGGCTACGGTGATCTTAGCGATCAAATAGCTACATCAAAGAACATAAAGCTAAATTCTACTATTGGAAATAGCAACAAAAATGTTATGAATAGTTTGCGATATTTGGTTTATGGTTCAATTTTACTTGTTATCTTTGTACTTACATATAAAAGATTTAGGAATAAAAATGCATAAATCAAACAAAACATTTTGGCCATATGGTATATTTTTAATCATTATGGCTTGTATAGTTCTTTGTGTTTACACAATAATAGTTTCACTTGATTATCCGGTTGAACTTGATAATTCGTATTTTGAAAAATATCAAAAAGTAGATGCTGATATAAACGAAATTTTAGCCAAACAAAAAGAATTTGAAGCAAACTATGAAGTTAGTTTCATCAAGCCTGACTTTAAAATATCAAAAGATAAGCTTTTAAATGTCAAAGTTGTTTCAAAAAATGCTACGCCTATAAATTTAAACAGCGAAGTTATACTAACAAGACCAGATACAAACAAATTTGATATCAAAACTGCTGCAAAATTTCAAGGTGAAAATTTACTTATAGACACTCCCGAACTCCCACTTGAAGGCAGGTGGCAAATAATGCTAAAACTTTTTGACACCAAAGTCAGTGGATTTTACAAATTTGAATTTAATGCTACTAAATAATGAGAACAAAATTTGCAAGAATTAAACGTTTTTACTAGCCTTAGGCAAATTCGAAAATTCAACTTAAATTTTCAAGATACCCTTGTACCAAAAAGCATAAGTTTAGGTGAATTTTTATCACGATGTGTCAAGGTTGAAGGCAGGGTTGAACTTGGCGAAAGCGAAGCACTTTTATACATGAGTGAAGCCTGTTTTGCCTGTAAGCAAGCAAACACCGTGCTTAAAATTCCAAATGATTTTTTTGCATTTTTAAAAAATAACGACTACCTTTTTTCATTTTTTAAAGAAATTTCTCATCAAAAAAAGACTTTTGAAGATTTAAAATTTAGCGATATTTATGCGCACTATGAAGAACATATCGAGATTTTAAGCCAAGTTGCACAAAATTATAAAGATATCCTAGCCAAAAAAGGACTTTATGATGATATAGTTTTACCAGAAATTTATAGTATCAACGAGGACTACATCGCTCAATTTAATAAAATCAACATAAAAATTGACGGTATTTTAAGCGAATTTGAGTGGGAAGTTTTAAATAAAATTTCACAACTTAGCGAAGTCAAAATTTTATTTAGCACTTCTAAACTCAACAAAAAACTACTTGATAAAATTCAAACTTTTAGCAAGGATAAAATCACTGATTTATATTGCAACTACGAATTAAATTTAAGCACCGCTAAGCTTGTAAAACTTGGTGAGTGCAAACAAAATAAAACGATTTTATGTAGACCTTTTGCCTTACAAAGCCTTCAAGCAGCTTATATTTTTGAAAAAATTTCAAATTTTATTCGCGAAGGCATAAAAGCTGAAAATATCGCTGTGATACTGCCCGATGAAAATTTTGCTGAAATTTTAAGAGCATATGATAAAGATAAAATGCTAAGTTTTGCCATGGGCAAAAGCGTCAAATTTACGCAATTTTATACACTTTTATCAAGAATTTGCGAGATTTTAAAACAAGAAAAAAATGTAAATTTTCGTCAAGATTATTTTGAAAATGATATCTTAAACAAAGACGATAGCTTTTTAAATTTTAATGCTCTAAATCCTGAACTTTTCGAAGAATTTAAAGCCAATTTTCATAAAACTCCACAGATTGCCTATGTGCGTGATTTGCTTTTTAAACTTAACGAAATTTGCATAGAAAGCAAGCTTGATGATATTTTAGATCAAGAACTTTTTTTCTTATCAAATTTACTAAAAGACAAAAAACTTAGCCTAGCGCAAATTTGCGAATTTTTACTTATTAGATTAAATACAGCCAGTCTTGATAGCGTCGGCGGCGGAGCAGTTAGAGCTATGGGTTTGCTCGAATCAAGAGGTCTTAGTTTCGATGGTGTTATCATAGTTGATTTTAATGATAATTTAATACCAAAAAGAAGCGTAAACGAAATGTTTTTAAGCTCAAAAGTGCGTGAAAAAGCGGGACTTGTAAGCTATAAAGACAGAGAAAATTTGCAAAGATTTTATTATGAGTGTTTGATTTTTAATGCCAAAAAAGTAGCCATTAGCTATGTCGATAACGAAAATTCGATAGCTTCGAGGTTTTTACGAGAATTTACAAGCATAGAGGATAAAGAATTTGATGATGAAAGCTATTTAAATTTATTTAGAGACGGAATTTCGGCAAAATTTAAAGAAAATTTTGAAGATATAAAACACGATTTTTATTCTAGTCCGATTTCATTTTCAAGACTTAGCACCCTTTTACAATGTCCTAGACAATATTATTATCGTTACATAAAAAAATACGGAGAAGAAAAATATCTGGATAAAAAAAGCAATACCGCTCTTGGCACTGCCTATCATGAAGCTTTATACGAATTTTTTCTTAACTCAAAAAATCACTTTGATTTAGCAAAATTTATAGATATTTTAAAAAGCAAAAACATAAGCAAAATGGATTTTGAGATAGCAAAACACAAATTTAAACTTTTTGAAAAAAACCAAAACGCCCATTTTGCCGATGGTTGGAGCATCAAAAGCCTAGAACAAAATTTTGATGAAGTGGATTTTGAAGGCTTTAAACTAAAAGGCATTATAGATAGAGTCGATGAACGCGGTGATGAGATAATAATATATGATTACAAAAGCGGATCCATCCCAACAGATGGGCTTCAACTAAGTTTTTATCAGGCCTTTTTAGGGCATGAGTATGAAAGCTATTTTTATGATTTAAAAAAAGAAATGAATATCGCAATTTTAAAAGACAACAAAAAACCAAGCTTTGCTATGCTAAAAGAAAAACTAGAACTCGCAAAAGATTATCTTGATAACAAGCCAAAATTTGAGCCCAACTTTACAAACAAATGCAAGTATTGCCACTACGCAATGATATGTAAAGGTCGAACATGATAGAAAATTTCTTAGCCTTAAAAGCAAGTGCAGGCAGTGGCAAAACCTTTGCGTTAAGCGTGCGTTATATCGCACTTTTGCTAAATGGTGCAGATCCAAAAAGCATAACGGCGCTTACCTTCACAAACAAAGCGGCCAATGAAATGAGTAGCCGTATCATCTCCACTTTCATGCAATTACATAGCGACGCAAAAAAAGCAGAACGAAACGAACTCGCCAAAATTTTAAATATCAGCGAAAACGAGGTAATAAAAAAACGAGATCTAGTAAAAGATGATTTTTTAAATGCCAAACTAAAAATAACAACATTTGATGCATTTTTTGCTCTTATCTTGCGACTTTTTAGCCTAAATTTAGGGCTAAGTCCAAATTTCGAAAGCCAAGATAAACTCGAATTTGATACAGAGAGTAAATTTATAGACAAACTTTCATCAAGTCACGTTTTGTTAAATGATTTTATAGACTATGTCATAAATTCTGAAAATTCTAAAAATAGTTTTCTTGATAACCTAGAAAATATGTTTTTAAATATTGAAAACCTAAGTTTTGCACCATCTCCTATGCCAAGTGATGTTGCCGTCATGCAAGTCATAGAGTGGTTTAAACAAAATATTTCCCCAGAAGATAAAACCTATGGGATTTTTGACAAAACAAAAACTCCACATGAAATGACTTCGCAGGCCATGATTCAAAAACACTGCTTAGCAGATCATAGTTGGTTTAAAAAATTTAGCAGCCCGGAATTTGAAATCAAATTTGATGATTTAAAATTGGCTTTAAAAAATTATTTTAACGAATTAGAAGCCTACAAACTCGCTCAAATTTCAAAATATATCGAAATTTATAAAGATTTGCGTTTAGAATACATCAAACAAAACGATAAACTAAGCTTTAACGATACAAACAAACTAGTGTATAAACTTATGAGTGGCATAGACAAAGATATGCTGTATTTTAGGCTAGATTCGACCATAAAACACTTACTCATAGACGAATTTCAAGACACTAGCGTCAGTCAATACGATATCATCAAACCTTTGATAGCCGAAATACTTGCAGGATACGGACAAAAAGGACTTGGAAGCTTTTTTTATGTTGGGGACACAAAACAAGGAATTTACCGTTTTCGCGGTGGCAAAAAAGAACTTTTTGATAAGCTAAAAAACGATTTTTCACAGATAAAAGAAGACAATCTAAACTATAATTACCGCAGTGCAAAAATTCTAGTCGAATTTGTCAATGAAACATTTAAGAAAAAATTCCCAGCCTATTCGCCTTATATCCCACAAATTCCAACCCAAAAAGATGGCGTCGATAGACCCGGTTATGTAGAAGTTTGTCAAGATAATGACATAATCGCCAAAAGCGTTGAAAAAGTAAAATTTTTACATGAAAATGGCGTAAATTTTGATGATATTTGCATTTTATGCTGGAAAAATGATGATATTTACGATATATCAAAGGCATTAGAAGAAAATAATATACAAAGCAAAGTTGAAGGCAAGATTTTTCTTAAAAATGATCCGGCTGTTTTTGGGCTTATAAATTACGCCAAATTTTGCTTGTTTGGCGACGAAATTTACCGCCAAAATGCAAAAACTTTTTATGACGCAGATTTTACTAAACTTAGTTTAAACCCTGCAAAAACAGCATGCGAAAGCTTGCTTTACCTTGCAAAAATGGCAAAAATCAGTCTAAAAAACCTAAATGTCTTATATCTTTTGCAACTTAGTGCAAGCTCAAAAAGTCTTATTGATTTTATTTTCGAATTTGAAAAATCACAAGAAAATATCATAGCAAACGCACCGCAAGGCGTAAGAATCATGACGGTTCATAAGTCAAAAGGTTTGGAATTTGAACATGTAATTTTATGCGATATCATAGGCGGTGGCAGAAATGACACCGAAAACTTTTTATACGAATACGATATGCAGCATGGTTGGGAAATTAAACTAAAAGTAAAAAACAGAGAATTTTACGATGATGATTACGCCGATTTAAAAAATTTGCATGAAAACTTAGATAAACAAGAAGAGATAAATAAGCTTTATGTTGCGATGACAAGGGCAAAAAATTCACTTATTATCATTAAAAAAATAGATATAAACGGCAAAAATCCAAGCTATTTTACACCTTATACAAAAAACAAAACCGAATATGTAGAATATATCGATCTTGCCGAAATTAAACAAGGTGAAATTGTAAAAAGCAAGCAAGCGAAAGTCAATAAAAAAGATGTTAAAAAGATAGAGCTTCTTAAAGTTGCCAACGACGAAACCAGCGGACAAACGCAAGATAACGAGAAAAATTTACATGCCATTTATTTTGGCTTAGCACTGCACTATTTGCTTGAAATGTGTATCAAATTTGATGAAATTTCTATTAAAAATGCAAATTTGGCGATGAGAAACAAATTTGCAAAATACCTTGATACTCAAAGCCTTGATGATATACAAAATCGAGCGATTATGCTAGTAAATAACGCAGATTTTTTAAGCATTACAAGCGGTGCCAAACTTTATAAAGAACAAATGCTAAATTTTGCAGGTGCCACAAAACAGCTTGATTTGCTTTGTGAAAAAGGCGATGAAATGTTTATCATAGACTACAAAAGTTCTGATTTTTCGGTAGAAGAAAATGTAAAACAAGTTAGCGAATACAAAGAAATTTTAGGCAAAATATATCCACAAAAAAGCATAAAAGCTGGAATTTTCTATATTTTAAAATCCGAAATAAAATTTTTATCAATTTAAAAAGATATAAATTTAAATTTTACTTAAATTCAGCTATATATAAGCTTTATTTTTATAAAATCCCATTTTAATTTTATTTGGCAAAGGCAAAAAATGACAAAAATAACAAAGCCAAACGAAGTTAAACGCGACTGGATCGTGATCGATGCGAGCGGCAAACGCTTTGGTCGATTGCTAACAGAAGTTGCAACTTTACTTCGAGGCAAACACAAACCAAACTACACACCAAATGTCGATTGTGGCGATTATGTTGTTATCATCAACGCTAGCAAAGCTGAATTCACAGGCGCAAACAAGGCGGAGCAAAAACTATATCATAGACACTCTGGCTATTTTGGCAGCGTTAAAAGTGAAAAATTTGGCGATTTACTCGTAAATAATCCAGTTAAACTTTACAAGCTTGCCGTTCGCGGAATGCTTCCAAAAACCAAACTTGGCAAAGAAATGATTAAAAAACTAAAAGTGTATGAAGGTAGCAAACACCCACACACTGCACAAATCGCTAAAAAAGAAGGAAAATAATTATGGCAAAAATTTATGCAACAGGTAAAAGAAAAACAGCTATTGCAAAAGTTACTGTAAAATCTGGTAGCGGTAAAATTTTAGTCAATGGCATGGATCTAAACACTTGGCTTGGCGGTCACGAAGCAATTAAATTAAAAGTTATCCAACCACTTCTTGCCATAAAACAAGAAAGCCTTATAGATGTTACAGCAACAACTTTAGGCGGCGGCTACTCTGCACAAGCAGAAGCACTAAGACACGGAATTTCACGTGCTCTTGCCGCAATGGATGCTGATTTTAGAGCGATTTTAAAACCAAAAGGTCTTTTAACTCGCGATTCAAGAACAGTAGAAAGAAAGAAATTCGGTCGAAGAAAAGCGAGACGAAGTCCGCAATTCTCAAAACGTTAATATTTGGCAATTTTTGCCGATATTGCACAAACTTGCTCGGATTTTTGTCCGAGCAGATCAAATTTTACGCAATTTTTTATATTTTTTATTTAAAAGTTGCCGTTTGTTTACTTTTTTATAATTAATTTAAAAATTTTGTGTTATAATCCTAAGTCAATTTCAAAAAATACAACGTAAGGAAAGGAAGTATTTACATGAAAAAGATTGCTTTAGCAATGGTTGCAGCATCAGCACTTTTCGCTGCTAATTCTGCATATAACTACGAAATCACTCCAACAGTTGGTGGCGTTCACCCAGAAGGCAACCTAGATATCGATGAGCACTTAACTCTCGGTCTTAGAGCTGCTAAAAACCTAGAAGGTTTATTTTTCGATCAATTTGAACTAGGTGCAGACTATTCACATAAAGTAAAAGAAACGATTAACAATGTTGATCGCGAAGGTCGTGCAGTTAGATATTTTGCAAATGTTACAAAAGACATTGTAGAATTTGGTAAATTTAGCCTTTATGGTTTAGCTGGTCTTGGTTACGAAGATCTACCAAAACAATTCATAGACAACAAAGACGCTGGTTTTGGCCAATACGGTCTTGGACTTCGCTATCAAGTTACAGACGTTTTTGCTCTTAAAGCAGAAGCTCGTGACGCTATCAAATTTAGACATGGTGATCACAACTTATTCTATTCACTCGGCTTTGGTATAGGTCTTGGTGCAAAAGCTGCTCCAGTTGTTGCTGCTGCTCCAGTTGCTGCTCCAGTTGATCTTGATGATGATAAAGACGGTGTTTTAAATGATGTTGATCAATGCCCTAACACTCCACTTGGTGTAGTAGTTGATGAAACAGGTTGCGAAAAAGTTATCGTTTTACGTGATCTTGGTGTAAACTTTGCATTTGATAGCTACAAAGTAAGCGAAAGCTATGCAAAAGAAATCAAAAAAGTTGCTGACTTTATGGCAGAAAACAGCAATTACACAGTTGCTCTTGCTGGTCACACTGACAGTGTAGGTAAAGAAGCTTACAACCAAAAACTTTCAGAAAAACGTGCTAACGCAGTTGCTAAAACTCTTGAAAAATTCGGCGTAAGTGCTGATAGAATCACAACTGTAGGTTATGGCGAAACTAGACCTATCGCTGATAACAAAACTAAAGCTGGCCGTGCTGAAAACAGACGCGTTGAAGCTACATTTAAAAAATAATTTATTTCGAGCCTGAGCTTTCAGGCTCGCCCCTTTAAAGATTCATTTTTGCAAAAAACCATACTTTTTGACCTCGACGGAACTCTTATCGATTCAACCCCTGCTATACTTTATAGTTTTGACAATGCCTTTTTATCGCATGGCAAAGCTCGTCCTGATCATGAAAAACTTAAATCCCTTATCGGACATACTCTTGATGATATGTTTTTTCAACTTGGTGCTCCAAAAGATGAAGTAAAAAACTATATAGACAGTTATAGAGAATTTTATCATTCTGTTTTTTTAGCACAAACATGCTTACTTGATAGTGCAAAAGAAGCCATACTAATGGCTAGTGAATTTGCCGAACTTGGCGTAGTTACAACAAAAGGAAGTAGATTTTTACCAAAATTATTAAATCATCTTGGCGTTGGAAAATACTTTAAGACCTTGGTTGGCAAAGACTGTGTTAAAAAACCAAAACCGGACGCCGAACCCATAAATTTAGCACTTTCAAGGCTTGGAGTTAGTGATAAAAGCGGAGTTTTTATGATAGGTGATACGCCTATTGATGCAAAAGCAGCTAAAAATGCAAATGTTACAGCACTTAGCGTTTTATGTGGATATGCAAGTTTAGAAATTTTACAAGCTTGCAATGATAAAATTTTTACAAACACCCTT
>JAILCJ010000197.1 GCA_024680445.1 Campylobacter sp. | reverse complement strand
TAACTTCAAGCCCTTTTAATTGGGTCGCTATAAGGGTGGCTTTTATGAGTGGAAGATTCAAAAATACATAGGATTTGTTTATCTTATGCGGTTTTGAAATTTGATTTTCGAGTTTTATATCCTTGCCCCTTAATTTTTCTGTGTAAATCATGCCGCTACTAAGCTGTAAAACCTTAGCATTTAACCACTCGCCAAGTCCGCTACCGTCGCTAAAAGCCGTGATTTTTTCGCCAGAAAGTTTTATGAGTTTATTAAGTTGCGCTTCATAATCAACCCCACCAAAGATCAAATTTGCTTTTGCCTCTGGCATAGATGAAATATTTACGGTTGGTATATAGGCGATTTCATTTGCGTAAATGAGCGAATTTAGGCTCTTTGCACCATTTAAAGTTAAAGGTGCTATGAAAACTCTCGCACCCATTTTTCTTGCCGAATTCATAGCATTTTGCAAGCTTGCAGGATTTTCATCGCCAGAGTTTATAAATTTTAGTGAAAGTTTTAAATTTTTTTCTAAAACATAGCCAGTAAGGGCGTTTTGAACGATTTTAGAATAAGATTTTATAACCCTTTTAGGGATAATAACGGCTATGACATTTTGCTCGCTCGCATAAGAAACGCCGCCTAACAAATTTGAATATATCACTGCCAAATCATCATCTGCATAAGCCTTGTCAAACTGCGTTAAAAAGCTAATTAACATATCATTTTTAAGCAAAACTCTTAAACATGTGCTTGAACAAATTTCGCTTTCAAGATTTATATAATGCTCTTTTGCTGGCGGAATATTTGACATAACCCTTTGGATATTTTGTCCAAAAAGCAAACAAGCAAAGCAAAAAATCAAAACAAAAAATCTCATACCAACTCCTTTATTTTTTCAAGGTCATTTACAAACTGCTCTTTTTTGCTTGGATTTTTCGCTAAATATTCTGGCGAAAAAGTCGGTAACAAAAGTGAATTTTCAAATTTGACAAAACCACCACGAAGACCGCTTATATCTTGCTTTGGATAAAAACATTTAAACACATTTGCTCCAAGTGCAACTATGATTTTTGGACTAAGTAAGCGAATCTCTTCAAACAGATACGGCAAACACGCATTTAAAAATTCGCTTTTTATATTTTCGCTTTGACAGCGAAGCACATAAGTGTCGTAACGCTCGGACTTACTAAGCCCACAGGCACTTTGTATCAGCTCATCAAACCATGAAAAATCTTGCGAATTTTGCACCAAATTTACAAACATAACTTTAAAATCTTTTGGAGCCCTTGCCACAAAAGAATTTTTACAAGAATTTTTGATATGACAAAGCAAACAAGATTTTACACTTGCATTTAACTCGTCTAAATCCTTATAAAAAGCTATATTTTCAAGCGTTTGGGTATTTATAAATTTGTATCCGATAGCCTTTAAAAATAGCAATTTTCGAAGCTTTATATCGTTCATTTTTTAAATTTGTTTAAATTTCGCCTTGTATTTTATAGTTTAGATAAAATTTTACTTACTATCTCTCGTGGATCTTGTGCTTGATATATAGGGCGTCCAACAACGATAAAATCAGACTTTGCTTCTTTTGCTACTTCCAAATTTGCCACTCGTTTTTGATCGGCATCAGCTTCACCAAAAGGACGAATTCCAGGCGTTAGGGTAATAAAATTTTCACTCGATGCTTGTTTTATCATTTTGCTTTCAAAAACAGAGCAAACCATGCCGTCAAGCCCTGATTTAAAGCAAATTTCACTCATTTTTTTAACACCATTAGCTATATTGTCATTATAAATTTGATAAAATTCATCATCACTAAAACTCGTTAGTGCCGAAACTCCAAGCACTAGTGGTCTTTTTGGCAAGGCATTTAGCCTTTTCATGACTTCGCTTATCGCCCTAGCACCAGCACTTGCGTGAAGATTTATCATATCTACATTTAGTTTAGCTATCACTTCACAAGCGTCTGCCATGGTATTTGGTATATCATAAATTTTTAAGTCCAAAAAGATTTTAAACTCGCCTAAATTTTTAAGCTCATTTATAAAACTAGCCCCATCTCTAAGATAGCTTCTAAGCCCAACTTTTAGCCATACATCAAGACCTGCTAACTGACGCACTAAGGCTAAATTTTCATCTTTACTAGCCATATCAAGTGCTACACAAAGCTTCATGATTTAGCCTTTTACGGCGTCAAGCACCGCATTTACAAGCTTTGGAGACGAATCGTTTGCAAGTTCTTTTGCAAGTTCTATGGCTTCATTTATCACAACAGCCCTGTCTGTATCGCTAAAATTTATCTCATAAATTCCAAGCCTTAGTATCGCTCTTTCAACCAGCCCAATCTTTTCTATATCGCCGTCTTTTAGGCAAGTTGATAAAATTTCATCGATTTTTTCTTGATTTTGAAGTATGTTTTTTACGCTTTCGCAAACATCTTTTCGTCTTTCGTTGCGAATCTTTTTTTCTTCAAGAAATTCATCTATAAAAATTTCGTCCGCACTACCCATTTCATAGGCGTAAAGTATAGAAACTATCGCCTGTCTGGCTTGGTGTCTTGTCGCCATTTTTATGCCTTTAAATTTTTATATAGATTTAAAAGTTCTACTAGCGAACTCATAGCTTCAAAGCCCTTATTTCCAGCTTTTGAACCGGCTCTTTGTATGGCTTGCTCTAAATTATCAACGGTTAAAACCCCAAAAGTTACCGCTTTTGCGTATTTTAAACTCACACTTGCTATGCCCTTTGTAGTTTCGGCAGATACATAGTCAAAATGTGGAGTATCGCCACGAATCACCGCTCCAACGCAACAAACTGCGTCAAATTTCTCGCTTTTTAAAGCCTTTTCTAAGGTCAAAGGTATCTCAAAGGCACCCGGCACCAAGATAAGACTTAAATTCTCATCCTTACCGCCATGTCTTAAAAACGCATCTCTTGCACCTTCTACCAAACGATCGGTGATGATATGGTTAAATCTCGCTGCTATGATAGCAACTTTTTCTTTGCCAGTGAGTGACAAATTTCCTTCTATGGTCTTCATTTTTATCCTTTATTTTAAAATTTTTTCTATATTTAAAGTATCGGCAACTACCTTGCCAAGTTCGTCTAGATCTAGCATATTTGGCCCATCACACAAGGCTTCGCATGGATTTATATGCGTTTCATAAAAAAAGCCGTCTACACCAACACTAGCCGCCGCCCTTGCAAGATAAGGCACAAATTTAGCGTCTCCACCGCTTTTTTCACCAAGAGATGAAGGCATCTGAACGCTATGTGTTGCATCAAAAATCACCGGCGCATATTCACGCATAAGCACCAAATTTCGCATATCTACAACCAAATTTGAATAACCAAATGTATTGCCCCTTTCGCACAACCAAACGCCATTTTGTTTTGCCACTTCATAGCCATCGCCTTGTATGCCACGAGTTTGCAAAACCTTTTTTACGCTATGTTTCATCGCATCTGCCGCCAAAAATTGCCCTTTTTTTATGTTTACTATGGCCTTTGTTTTTGCCGCTGCTACAAGCAAATCAGTTTGCCTACACAAAAAAGCTGGAATCTGCAAAACATCGGCGACTTCGGCGACGCTTTGGGCTTGATAACTTTCGTGTATATCGGTTAAAATTTTAAAGCCAAATTTTTCTTTGACCTTGGCTAAAATTTCGCAACCTTTTTCGAGACCAGGCCCACGAAATGAGTTAATACTCGTGCGATTTGCCTTATCAAAACTGGATTTAAAATAAAACTGTATATCTTCGTGTTCGTTAAATTTGACAAGTTTTTGTGCCACAGCCATTACCAACTCTTCGCTTTCAATGACGCATGGACCAGCTATTAGTATCATCATTTCTCCCTTGCAACCAAAATTCCACTTAAAATGACTAGGATTATACCAAAAAAAGCAAATAAATTTGGTAAAGCATCACCCATAAAATAACCAATTATAAGCGTAAAAATCACATCCATATAGCTCACAGCCGCTACTACACCGGCTTTTTTTGCCACTGCGTATGATTTAGTAAGATAAATTTGGAAAAAAAGTCCGCTAACGCCCATTATAGCGATATAAAGCCAACTTAAACCAGTAGGCATAAGAAATTTATCTAACAAAAAATCTAGCGGTTCATAAACTACAAAATTTGCCAAAATTCCAAAAAATATCGGCAAAGCCGTGCCCCAACACATAAAAACAAAGACTATGATATTTGTCGTATAACTTTTTTTAAGCTCTCTTATGCTTGTATATGCAAGTGCCGCTCCAAAACCGCTAAAAACACCGATGATGTCGGTTTTATGCACGGCTATATTTGGCTGTATGATAAACAAAATTCCCAAAAATCCAAGCACTATGGCTAACCAACCCCTAAAACTCAACACCTCTTTAAAAACAAAAGCCGATATGATCGCTACAAAAATCGGACTGGTTTTTGAAAAGGTAAATGCCGTTGCGAGGTCTATCTTTGCGATATTATAAAAAAAGGCAAACATGGCTATGGTGCCTATGAATCCTCGAAACATCAAAAGCCAAAAATGTCCGCCACGAAATTTTTCTTTAAATTTTAAGATCGCATAAGTTACCATAAAAAGCCCTACGAGATTGCGAAAAAAAACCACTTCTATCGAGGGCAAAAGCTGACCTAAAATCTTTGCAAAAAGCCCTGTTATCGCAAACATAAAACAAGCGATAAGCATATAGTAAATTCCAAGATTTTTTAGTATAAATTTTTGCAAAAAATAAGCCTTTGTAATTTTAAAAAAGCTTTATTTTATTAAAATTTAGCTTAATTTTTATAAACAACTTGATATAATGCCTTTTCTCAAATAAAGGAAAATCGTGCAAAAAATTATTTTAGTCGGAAAACCAAATGTTGGAAAAAGTTCACTTTTTAATCGCCTTGTTGGTCAAAGGATAGCCATAACAAGCGATTTTGCAGGGACTACAAGAGATACAAACAAAGCCGTTATTAACCTTGATGGTAGCGAATTTTTGCTTGTAGATTCTGGCGGACTTGATGAAAGCAATGAGCTATTTAAAAATGTCAAGGCAAAAAGTCTTGCCGAAGCCAAAGATAGCGATATAATCGTATATATGGTCGATGCAAAATTTATGCCAAGTGATGACGATAAAGCACTATTTTACGAGCTTTTAAAGCTAAAAAAACCAACCGCCTTGCTTATAAACAAGGTTGATAGCAAAAAAGATCGTGAAAGAAGCTGGGAATTTGATAGTTTTGGCTCAAAAGTAACTTTTGCCGTATCTGTTAGCCATGCTATCGGTATAGACGAGCTTTGCGAGTGGTTTAAAAGCTTTGACAAACAAGAAATTTTTGCAGACGAAGATGAAAATTTTGATGATTTTTTAGATGAATTTGATGAAAATGGCGAGATAAAAAGCCAAGAAAGCCAAGAGATAGATTACAGTACAAAAAATATCAAAGTCGGCATAATCGGTCGCGTAAATGTCGGCAAATCAAGCCTTTTAAACGCCCTTGTTAAACAATCTCGTTGCGTTGTTAGTAGCATAGAAGGCACAACCATAGATCCGGTAAATGAAATTTATGAATACAATGACAGAATTTTCGAATTTATCGATACTGCGGGCATTAGAAAAAGGGGCAAGATAGAAGGCATAGAGCGTTACGCCCTAAACAGAACCGAAAAAGTTTTAGAAAGTTCTGATATCGCTTTGTTGGTTTTAGATAGCTCACAAGAGTTTAACGAACTAGACGAAAGAATCGCTGGAATCGCCACAAAATTCGAGCTTGGCGTTATAATCGTGCTAAACAAATGGGACAAAAGCGATATAGAATTTGACAAAATCAAATTTCAGATCAAAGACCGCTTTAAATTTTTAGCCTACGCCCCGATAATTAGCGTTAGTGCCTTGGCTGGCAAAAGGGTAAATAAACTTTATGATCTTATCCTTGAAGTTTATGAGAATTTCACACAAAAAATTCAAACTTCAAAGCTAAATGACGCCATAGCAGAAGCGGTAAAACTCCACCCCATCCCACGCGATAAGGGCAAGAGCGTAAAGATTTATTATGCCGTGCAATTTGGCTTCGCACCGCCAAAAATCGCACTGGTAATGAACAAACCAAAGTGTTTGCATTTTAGTTACAAAAGATATCTCATAAATCAACTAAGAGAAAAATTTAATTGCGAGGGCATACCACTAGTGCTTATACCAAGAAAAAGAGGTGAAACTAAGGAGGAAAATGATGAAGAGCAATGAAAATATCGTACTTATAGGTTTTATGGGTGCCGGCAAAGGCAGCGTAGCAAGAGAACTATCAGCTAGTATAAATCGCTTCAACCTTGACTGCGATGATTTGATAGAAAGCTCAATGAATATGAAAATAAACGAGATCTTTGAAGCCAAGGGAGAGCCGTATTTTAGGGCGATAGAAAAAAATCTAGCCAAATTTCTAGCCAAAAATGTCAAAAACGCTATCATCTCAACCGGCGGAGGCTTTGTAAATGTCAAAGGGCTTGAAAAAATGGGCAAACTCATCTACCTAAAAGCAAGTTTTGACTGCATAGTTCAAAGGCTAAAAAACAGCGAAAACGCCGAGAAAAAATTCGCCAAACGTCCGCTTTTAAAGGATCTAGAATTTGCTAGAAAACTCCACGCCCAAAGAGAAAGCATATACGAGAAAAAAGCCGATATCATCATCAATGTCGAGGGCAAAACCATAAAACAAATCGTAAAAGAAATCAAAAAAATACTAAATAAGGAAAAAAATTGAGAACACTCACCGGACTTCAACCAAGCGGAAAACTCCACTTAGGAAATTATTTTGCAAGCATAAAACAAATGCTAAAAGCCCAAGAAAGCGAAGATATGTTTATGTTTATCGCCAACTATCACGCCATGACTAGCGTAAGCGACGCCAAAACCCTTCGCCAAAACACGCTTGATGCAGCGGCGGCATTTTTAGCCCTTGGCATAGACCCCGAAAAATGCACATTTTGGGTGCAAAGCGATGTCAAAGAAGTGCTTGAACTTTACTGGATTTTAAGCCAATACACCCCCATGGGACTGCTCGAACGCGCCCACAGTTACAAGGACAAAATCGCCAAGGGCATAAGTGCAAATCACGGACTTTTTAGCTATCCGGTGCTTATGGCGGCGGACATTTTGCTTTATAACACCGATGTTGTGCCAGTTGGCAAAGACCAAATTCAGCATGTCGAAATCGCACGTGATATAGCGATGAAATTTAACAACGAGCACGGCGAAATTTTGCATTTGCCAGAGTTTAGAGTCGACGAAAATGTCGCAACGGTGCCAGGCACTGACGGTAGCAAAATGAGCAAAAGCTACGGCAACACCATAGATATCTTTGCCGATGCCAAAACACTAAAAAAACAAATTTCATCTATCGTAACGGACGCAACTCCGCTTGAAGCACCGAAAAAATGGCAAGATTGCAATGTTTTTAATATAGCCAAACTATTTTTAAACCAAGACGAACAAGACGCACTCAAAGCCCGATATGAACGAGGCGGCGAAGGACACGGACACTTTAAAATGTATCTAAATGAAGTGATTTGGGAATACTTTAAAACCGCCAGAGAACGTTATGAGCATTACAGCAAAAATCAAGGCGAAGTCGAAGAAATCCTTGCCGAAGGTGCCAAAAAAGCCCGCTCTCACGCTCAAATCATCATCGAAAAAGTCCGCAAAGCCAGCGGTGTTTACTAAAATTTCAAACTTGCTTTAAAATTACTTTTTATCAAATTTGATTAAATTTGAACTTGAATTTATCAAATTTGATTTTTTCTTTTATCAAATTTGATTTCAAATTTATCAAATTTGTTTTTTGCAAATCATCAAATTTGATTTAAATTTGACTTTGCATATCATCAAATTTGATATTTTAAATTTGATTTTTTACATATCAAATTTGCTTTATATTTCAGTCACCCTGCGGATTTTTTCTTTTACCGATTCGCTAAGAAAAAATCCAAAAACAAGCAAAAATAATTAAAAATCCAAATTAAATTTTTACTCGGTTTTTTTACAAACCGCTGCACTTTTTGTAAGAATATCATGTAAATTTAATCTATCTTTACGAAAAAAACAAAGCAACAAGCCAAGTATACTAAAACCAGCGATGACAAAACATATATAACGAATCAACGCATGTAAAAAGCCGATTTTACGACCATTTGTAAGATCGACGAGATAAATTTCTTGTGCCTTATATCCCGGAGTTTGTGCCTTGATAGTAAAAAACAAAACGCAAATCAAACCAAATATCACCTGACAAATAGCTATAGCAAATTGAGAATTTTGAAAGTCTTCTTTACCATCTAAAACAATATAAGTCGTGATATAAAGCAAAGGCATCAAGATAAGAAAAAGATCAATAATAAAGGCTTTGATTCTTTTAGCTGGATTTGCAATAACGGCTTTTTGTTTAGTATTCAAATTTTTCCTTTGATTAAATTTTAAATGCAATTGTTTTTAATACTATGAAATTTTTTAACCCAAAATTTTTTTGGAATTTTGTTTAAAATTAAAAAACAATTTTTAAAGCTCATCGCTTTCTTCTTTGTTGATAATTATTTTGTTTTTACCGCTTCTTTTGCCTTCATATAATAAATCGTCTGCTATTTTTATCAAAGCGTTAATGCTTTGGACAACTTCGCCGTGTTCGTAATAAACCACGCCATAAGTCATAGTTACTGTTATATCGTTTTTGCCGTATTGAACGACACTTTCGTTTATCATTTTGCGAGTTCGCTCTAAAATTCTTAAAGTAGCATCCCTGCTAACATCATAAATAATGATAAGAAATTCCTCCCCACCCCAACGACAAACCATATCATACTCCCTAAAAACGGAGCTAAAAATTTTGGCTATATTTACTAAAACTGCGTCACCAGCGTTATGCCCAAAGCTATCATTTATGTTTTTAAAGTCATCTATATCGCACATCACAACGGCATAACTTGTTTCGCAAGTGCTTAGATACTGACTATAATATTGTGGTAAAGAATTGCGATTTTTTAGCTTTGTTAGAGGGTCATAATTTAAAATTTCGTTGATTTGTGCCTTGTGAATATCTGCATTTATAGCAGCGAGATTGTTTGAGATCTTCATTAAAAATGTGATAGAGACCGAAAACATACAAATTATAAAAAGATTCGTTATAAAAAGTACATAATTCCAATGATTATAACTTACTTCATAAGCAAAAAACAATTCATACAAAGTAAAAAATAGCACAAATTGTAAAGGCAAAAGTATATAAGTAATAATTTTATTGCCTATATCTATAAAAAATGCCGATAAAATAAAGGCAAAAAAGGTAAATTCAAAACCGTATCCCCAACCAAGTCTTGATATGCAAAGCACGGTATGAATAGTGATTTCAAGTTGCAAAAGAGTAAAGCAAATTTTCAAATTTCCATCATCGTGCAAGGCCAAAATAAATATATAGATATAAAATGAAACAGAAAAAAATTCAAGAGCTATGAGTTCATCTATACCCATTAAAGAAAAAATTAATAAATACGCCAAATGAGCGATTAAAATAAGTATATTTATGATGCGAAGTACGATAATTTCGGAATTTGTCTCCTTATTAAAAGCAAAGAATTTCATCATTTTATAATCTCCATTTCAACCCTATCTTTGCCTTTTCTTTTGCCTTTATACAAAAGCTTATCTGCCTTTTCAACCACGCTTTCAAACTCGTCATCTATACCATTTAAATATACGCACATGCCAAAGGTTATAGCCACAGAAGCTCCGTTTGGTAGTTTGATCTGATTGACATTTTTTAGCAAACGATCGGAGAGATTGTGAATAAATTCTATATTTGCATTTGGTATAACTATAAGAAATTCCTCTCCACCCCAGCGAGAAATGATATCACTTCGCCTAAAAGTGTGTCTAAGTGCCTTTGAAACGCCTTTTAAAATTTTATCTCCGCACTCGTGTCCATAGGTATCGTTAATGTTTTTAAAGTTATCGATATCGCCGAGTAAAACTATGGTATTTGGTTGTTTATAAATAATGGTTCTTTTTCTAATGATCTCTTCAAGACTTCGCCTATTTAAAAGTCCAGTGAGTGGATCGTGCTTAGAAATTCGTTCGAGCTCTTCATATTCGCTAGTAAATATGGATTTTGATGCGCGTCTTAGAAAATTTGCAAAAAATACGAGACGAACAATGATAAAAAATGAAGTTAAAGAGCAAAGAACAAAAGAAACATTAGTTAGCCACCTTGCAGTATGCTGTCCTTCTTGCATAAAAAAATACATAAAAATTATTAAAGAAAATTCAAAAATTATTAAAGCAATATTGTAAAATCTATTTTCAAAAGTACAGAAATATCCTGTAAAAATAATGGTTATGATAAAATAATAAAATCCGCTATCAAAGCCGAAAATATAGGTACTAAAAAGGCTTAGCGACAAGACATTAAAATGCAACCAAAAGGTTATGCTTGACTTTTGAAGTTTTTTGATATTTGTTTTAAGATAAAGTGATAATGCTATAAGTGGAATCGATAAAAATATTGCATACGAAACACTTATGATAAGCATAAACATACTAAAGCAAATGCCTTGTATGATAACCACACTATCGGCAAGAAAAACATAAATGTCATTGACGGATTTATATTTTTCCTGTATTAAATCAGCCTTTGTATCAGTATTCGTCATAACCATATTCATCCTCATCGCTACCATCGTCGTAATCGTAATCGTTTTCGTCGTAATTGTAGCTTTGAGAATAATCGTTCATTTCGTCCAAAATGTCGTTTTCATACTCTAAATCATCATTTTCGAAATCGTCCATTTTCTATCCTTTTTTTAAGATATCATTGCCTTTTCTGCAAAGAGCAAGCGGAATTTCGCTATTTTCAACATAAAGACTTTGACTTGGAAATGCAAAACTTAGACCATTTTGTTCTACGATTTGCATCACTTTTAGTATTATATCTTGTTTTATCTGTAAATAATCATTTTTTACAATACTTTTTGTAAAACAATAAATCGCAATGTCTATAGAACTTGCATTTAGGTTATCTAAATTTACAAAAATTTCACTTTTATAACCAGCAAGATCATCTATGCTAACGATGTTTCTTCTGAAATTTAAATGTGCGTGCTGATTTTTATAACTTTCAGTGTCTTGAGCATTTGAAATATCTGGATGAGAAGCGAGCATGGCTTTAATGTCTTGTATGCATTTAACGATTTGTTCAGATTTTGAAGCATAGGTAAGTCCTATAACCAAAGAAATTGCACGACCAAGATGTCTTCTTGACCAGTTTATGATAGGTTCGCTTGCCAAATTTGAATTTGGTACAAAGATAAGAGAGTTATCAAAACTTCGTATAGAAGTGTTTCTAAGTCCTATCTCGACAACTACGCCTTCGATAGAGCCGCAAACTATGTGATCGCCTTGCGAAAAAGAATTATCAAGCAAAAGCATAACAGAGGCAAAGAAATTTGCGATAATGTCTTTTGCGGCAAATGCCACAGCCAAACCGCCTATACCAAGAGAAGCGATGATGGCGGAGATATCAAAGCCAAGTCTTGCTAATATCATCAAAATAGCAACGATAACTATTAAAATATATAAAAATTTTAATACCAAATTTACCACTTCTTTTCTGCCACTTTTTTTGGTTAATTCGCTGATAAAAAGCATGCCATAACCATTTAAAATGGTTAAAACTAGCCAAGTTACAGAAATGATATAAATTATAGAAAAGATATTTGCTATTTTAATCGGAGTTGGAGTTGGGTAATATGCTATACCTATACAAATGTTTAAAGCATACACGATAAGTAGGCAAGTTATAGGTTTGCGAACTATTTGCATGATTTGATTTTTAAGATTGTTATTTGTATTTGATTTGCTAAAAAGAGAGATGAACCAATAAGTAAGTTTGGCTAAAATTTGTGTAAATGATACGAAAAATACAAAAATTATAACTATAAGCAAAATTTTGCCAAAGTTGATTTTGGCATTGCCAAAAGGTAATTTATCGTTGATAAAATCAAGGGCATTTTTCAAATTTATATCTGCAAAAATAAGATTTGAACTAAGTAAATCAGCATTTGCTTTTAGATAAGACAAAACCTCTTCTGCGGCAAGTTTAAAGCCTTCTAGCTTTGTAAATTCTGCTTCAAATTCTAAGGTCAAATCCCCTAAATTTTCTTTTAAAAGATTTATGCTTGCATAAGAATCGGTTTGGATATTTAAAAGTCCTTCTTCTAAAAGTTCTTTTATGCCGCCAACTTTTGAACCCTTTTCAAACATTTCTTCAAGTTTTATAAGCGTTGAAAAATACGCTTCGCCTATTTTCATGGCTTCAAGATTGATAGCGTTTTTGGCATAAAGTTTTTTGTTGCCTGATTTTTCATACCTTGCTACATTTGTTTCAAGCATGGCTTTGTGTTTTTGAAATTTTTGCAAATCCTTGGGTTTTACTACGATTTGCATAATAGCAGAAGGAATTTGATCTAAAAGTTCGGCTTTTTTATCGTTTAAACTTATCAAATTTGATTTATTTGCAGTCAAATTACTGTCGCTTTGAGCCTGTAAAAGTCTGATTTGCGAATTTAGCTGCTGAATTTGTTTGGTGATGTCATAAACATGATTTTTTGAAGTAGAATTTGCATCTTGTGCAAAAAGATTTAACATTAAAATAAATGCTAAGATTAAGCTTCTCATTTTGTTTGCCCCTAAATTTAAATTTTGTGTTAAGCTCGAAAATTTCGTGCTTTTAGACAAATTTCAACTTGAAATTTTATCTGCAAAGTTCGCAATTATACCAAAAAATCTTAAATCTGTAAGAAAAAATTTAGAAAGAATTTAAGTTTATTTTTAAACGATATTTACTATTTTTTGATTAAAATACACGAAAAAATTTACAAGGAGAAAAAATGAGTTTATACAACAGAGATCGCATAAGCGATGAAAGCTATGAAAGCGAATTAGGCTCATACGCTCAAAGCGATTTAAGTAGTTTTATTAAACGAACTTACCAACTTTTTGCAGCTTCTTTGCTTGCAGCAACAGCGGGTGCATATGTAGGCATATATTCATTGGCTGGATATTTTGCACAAAGTAGTTTTATGTTTTGGGGGCTAGTCATACTTGAATTTGCACTTTTGTTTGGTTTGATGGTTGCAAAACGCAAAGAAGGTATAAATTTGATCTTGCTTTTTGCCTTTACTTTTGTAAGCGGTTTGACGCTAACTCCGTTGCTTTCAAGTATTTTACATATGCCAAGTGGTGCTAGTATAGTAGCCCAAGCCTTTGGTTTAACAACAGTTGCTTTTGCCGGACTTAGTGTTTTTGCCATGAATACAAAACGCGATTTTACAACTATGGGTAAAATGCTTCTTATCACACTTATAGTTGTTATCGTAGCTAGTTTGATAAATATCTTTACACAAAGCCCTGTGTTTCAGTTAGTTATCGCAAGTGTAGCTGCTATTTTATTTAGTGCTTACATACTTTATGATACACAAAATATCATCAGAGGAAATTACGAAACTCCGGTTGAAGGTGCGGTTGCGCTTTATCTTGACTTCGTTAACCTCTTTACTTCTTTACTACAAATTTTAGGAATTTTCGGTAGAGATGAATAAAATTTATCGCGTAATTGATGCAAATTTAAATAGATTACGCGAAGGTCTTAGAGTCGTCGAAGATATAAAACGTTATGTCTTTGACGACAAACAAACCGCCTATGCTATCAAGGCTATACGCCACAAATGCAAAATCGATCAAAAAGAATTTATAAAATATCGTGATAGTCTTAGCGATGTGCTAAAACAAAGCACTAAAAGCGAACAAAAACGAGAAAATCTTGATGCTATCATTATCGCAAATTTTAAACGCGCCCAAGAAAGTGCAAGGGTTCTTGAAGAGTGCTTTAAACTTTTTGATACAAAAAATTCCGAACTTTTTAAATCAATCAGATACGAACTTTATGAACTAGAAAAGCAAATTTAGCCTAGATTAAAAAGCTTTTTTGTATAATCCCAAACAATTTTTTTAAAAGGAAATTTCGTGAATATATTTTTGATTTTACAGTTTATCTTAGCTGTAGTTATAACTGTTGCTGTTTTATTACAAAAAAGCTCATCTATCGGTCTAGGCGCATATAGCGGTAGCAATGAAAGCTTGTTTGGTGCAAAAGGTCCAGCTGGATTTTTAGCAAAATTCACCTTTATACTTGCTATACTTTTTGTCGCAAACACGCTCATACTTGGTTATAGTTATAACAAAGAAATGCGTCGCTCTATTATAGATAGCGTAAATATCGATTCGGTTATACAAAAAGCTTCGCAAAATCAAACTATTCCGGCTAAATCAGTACCACAAGCACCGGTGACACCAACTGTCCCAGCGGCTCCGCAAACATCAAATAAATAATGCGTTATATTTTAGCTCTACTTTTAATTTTTAACTTTATCTTAGCGGATGCACACATTTTTGTGTATCACCGCTTTGACGATCCGAGGCATAAAAGTTCAAATATCTCAACTAAAATTTTACGCAAACATTTTGACTATTTTATACTAAATGGTTACACTGTCGTACCTTTATCAAAAATAGTCGAAAGATTAAAAAACGGCGAAGAAATTCCTAAAAAATGGATAGCCTTAGTTATCGATGACGGATACAAAAGCTTTTATTACCGTGGTTTGCCAGTCTTTGCAGAGTATAATTTTCCATTTACACTTTTTGTCTATGTCGAGGCAAGTTCAAAAAGATACGGCGATTATATGAATTTCGATCAGATAAAAGAAGTGCTTAAATTTGGTGACGTGCAATACCACTCTTACGCTCATCCGCACATGGTTGGACTAAATGATGAAAAATTAACTCAAGATTTTAATGATGGAGTGGCTACTTTTGAAAAATATATGGGTTATAAGCCAAAATACTTCGCCTACCCTTACGGCGAATACGACCAAAAGGTTCTTGACAAGGCAAAATCTTTTGGTTTTGAAGCCTTGCTTAACCAAAACAGCGGTGCAGTTTCTGGCAAAAGCGATAGATTCGACCTTTATCGCACACCGCTAAAAGACGAAACCGAACTAAAAGTTGCCTTGGCTGATGAATATCTTGACGCCGAGTGGACTTTTTCAGAATTTTACAAAAAAAGTCAAATTTTAGATGAAATAAGCATCAAATTTGATGATTTAAACGCAACTAAGGCTAAATTTTTTATTACCGGACAAAGAGATTATGTAAAAATGCCAGTAAAAAATGGAGTGTTTTATTATAAATTTCCAAGACCGCTTGATAGATATAAAACTCGAATTTCACTAAAAATCGGTAAAAAAACTACAACAAAAATTCTCGTAAAGGATATAAATAATGTTGAATAGCATTTATGACAAACAAAAAGAAAACAGCGAAAAGGCTATCGCGGCACTTCGCAGAGACTTTGGCACGATTCGTACCGGCAAAGTAAATATAAGCATACTTGATAATATCTTTGTTGATTATTATGGTACGCAAACTCCGCTAAATCAGGTAGCAACCGTCCTTGCCACAGACGCTTCAACCATAAGCATTACTCCTTGGGAAAAATCCATGATAAAAGTCATTTCTGGTGCTATCCAAGCTGCAAATATCGGTGTAAATCCGAATTCTGACGGCGAATGCGTTAAACTCTTTTTCCCGCCTATGACACACGAGCAAAGACAAGAAAATGCCAAACATGCAAAGGCCTTTGGCGAAAAAGCAAAAGTTAGCATAAGAAATGTGCGAAAAGAAGCAAATGACGAAGTTAAAAAGCTTGAAAAAGATAAAGCCATAAGCGAAGATGAAAGCAAAAGAGCTCAAGAAGAAGTCCAAAAAATCACCGATTCTTTTGTAGCCAAGATCGATACTATCGTTAAAGAAAAAGAGACTGAACTTTTAAAAGTTTGATAAAACAAGACCAAATTTATTTTAGTCATATGTTTTACTGATTGTAAAATAGCAAAAAATTTAAGGAGTAAAGATGAATTTGGAGCAACTTTATAAAGACAATGGTGCGTATTTACAAGGGCATTTTTTACTAAGTAGTGGCAACCACTCTGGCTTTTATCTACAAAGTGCAAAAGTGCTAGAAAATCCGAGTCTAGCGGGAGAGTTGGCACAAGAATTAGCAAATGTTATACACGAATCGGGCATCAAATTTGATAGCGTTTGCTCACCAGCACTCGGCGGAATTTTAGCCGGTTATGAACTTGCAAGAGTTTCAAAAAAACGTTTTATTTTTACAGAAAGAGTAGATACAGTAATGACGCTTAGACGAGGTTTTGAGGTCAAAAAAGGCGAGAGATTTATCATTTGCGAAGACATCATAACCACTGGCGGTTCGGCTCTTGAAGCAAGTAAAGTCATACAAAGTCAAGGCGGTATAGTAGTTGGCTTTGCGGCATTAGCAAATCGCGGTTTTTGCAAGGTTGCAAATCTAGGCAACAAAGCAAAAGCAAGTGCCAAATTACCGAGCGATTTACCGCTATTTTCACTAGGAAATTTTGATTTTGAAATTTACGCCCCAGAACTCTGTCCGCTTTGTAAAAATGGCAGCAAAGCTATAAAACCGGGGTCAAGAGGAAATTAATTCATCAAATTTAAAGCCAAATTCTATCAAATTTGGCTTTAATGCTTAAAAATCAAAACATATAAATTTTATGCAAATTTTTAAGCACGATTCGTTTTTACCAAAAAATATCAAATAAAAAATTTAGATAGAAATTTCAAAAAAAGGCTATAATTAGTCAAAAATTTTTAAAAACTAAGAGGTAAAATGGAGCTTGTGCAATTTTTTGGAGCCGATAGGGCGATAACTTTTATGTTATTGTTTGCTAGGCTTAGCGGACTTGTCGTATTTTTTCCATTTTTTTCGCACAATCAAGTTCCTCTAACCGTTAAAACCCTGCTAGTTTTGGCATTTACCATCATATTTTTTCCACTTGCAAAAGTTAGCACTCACGAGATAAATTTTTTAGTTTTCGAGATATTAAGCGAGCTACTTTTGGGGCTTTGCGCTGGACTTTTGATAAATATTATCTTTACTATGCTTAGTTTTGCAGGCGAACAAATTTCAATGGTTATGGGCTTTTCTATGGCTAGCGTGATGGATCCAACCAGTGGCTTAAACTCGCCAGTTATTTCAAATATTTTAAATTTTATGGCCATTTTGACATTTTTATTTTTTGACGGACATCATTTGCTTATACAATTTTATGCTGCAAGTCTTGATGTTTTGCCTCTTGGGGATTTTTATCCAAGAGAAGGAGTTGGCACTTATACGATAAAAGCGGTATATTACCTTTATATGTTCGGTTTTATCTTGGCCTTCCCTATCATCGCACTTTCTTTATTGTCTGATGTAATTTTTGGAATGCTTATGAAAACAATGCCACAATTTAACCTATTAGTTATCGGTTACCCTATTAAGATCGCCATAGGATTTTCGATTTTGATAGCAATTTTAGCTGGAATGCTTAAAATTTTTAGCATTTTATTTCAAAAAGGATTTAATGATTTACCGAGTTTATTTTTTTGATTAAGTAAAGCAAAAAGCAAAATATTATAAAATACGCCAACACGATAAGGAGCTTAAATGAAAGTAGCACTCATCAATAAAAACCCGGCTGTTTCACGCCTAATAACTCTAAGTTTAGAAAAAGTCGGAGCTGATTATGACGAATTTGAAGAAGTAAGCGAATTAGAAGAAAAAGTCGATTTTATCATCATTGATAGCGATATCCAAGCTAGTGATGAAGAACTGAAAAATTTTAGTGAAAAGATAATGTATCTTGTGCCTCGTGGCAAAATGCTAGAAAACAAACTCTGCCTTGAAAAACCATTTTTACCAACCGAATTTATAACGATTTTTGAAGAAGATCAAAAACCAAAAGAAGCAGAAAACACCGAAATAAATACAAGCGATGAACTAGAAAGCGGTGAAGAAAATTTTGATAATCTAACCGATATCGACTCTCTTAATGATTTTGGCGACTTAAAACTTGATAGCGGCGGACAAATAAGCGATACAGCCGAAGAAGGAAGTCTTGATCTAAAAGAGATCGTTGATAGTGGCGAAGAAAGCGAAGAAACTGCATTTACTGATAATCTTGGTGGCAATGAAAATGCCGAAAGAGATTTGCTTGCAGCTCTTGATGCAGACGAACTTGGTGACGATCTTAAAACTCTTGACGATGATAAAAATTTAAGTGACGATCTTGGCGGAGAAGACTTGCAAAGTTTAGACGATTCGCAAAATACAAGCGACGAAACAAGCATTGACGAGATAGGCTCGGTTCTTGATGAGATAGATAAACTACCAAGCAATCCACAAGTAGATGAAGGCGAAAAAGATAGCTTTGATGCTAACGAAAATTTAGACGATGACCTAAAAGACGATATAGAACAGATAAAAAATACTCTTGATGAAATAGACAGCGTAGATGAAGGTTTAGACGCAAATTTGGCTGATTTGACAGCAGATGAGAGCGATAAAGCAAGTGAAAGTTTATCTGATCTAAATATAGATGAAAATCCAAGTGAAGATTTATCAAATTTGGACGAAGGCTTATCGGATG
>JAILCJ010000162.1 GCA_024680445.1 Campylobacter sp. | reverse complement strand
TATCCCTACAAAAGTAAGGATAAGTAAAATTTGAAACGATTTTAAATAATCCTCTGCTTTATACTCTTTGCCTTGATTGTAATCATTTAAAAGCCTTACAATAACAGGGCTTAGTATGAGTATAGCAATAAGATTTGGCAAAACCATTAAACCATTAAAAAGGTCAGCCAACTCCCAAACCAAGTCGATTTTTAGCAAACTTCCCAAAAATACAAAGGCAACAACTAAAATTTGCAAAAATTTTATGCTGTGATGTCCGATGAGATAACGAACATTGACTTCGGCAAAATAATACCAACCAACTATCGTAGTAAAAGCAAAAAATAGCAAACAAATCGCTACAAAATAATAACCCGCATGTCCTAGCAAATGGCTAGAAAAGGCTTCTTGCACCAAGGTAATGCCTGTAAAAATCGCCTTGCCGTCCGCCCCAAACTGCACAACGCCAGAACTTAAAATAACAAAAACCGTTATATTTAAAACGATAAAGGTATCGACAAAAACGCTCATTATGCCAAGAACTGCTTGATCGACTGGGTGTTTGACATTTGCAGCGGCGTGTGCGTGCGGAGTAGAGCCCATGCCAGCCTCGTTTGAAAAAAGACCCCTTGCTATACCATAACGCATGGCAGCAGCTATGCCAGCACCGGTCGCACCGCCCCAAGCCGCCGATGGATCAAAAGCAGCTTTGATGATGAGAGCAAAAACCTCTGGGACTTTGTCGTAATTAAAGCCGATGATGATAAGCCCTGTTACAACATATAAAATCGCCATTGTTGGCACGACTTTTTCGGCAACTCTGGCTATGGATTTGATACCACCTATAAAAACTGCTGCACAAACTATCGCCAAGCACAAACCAACCACCCAACTAGGCACTCCAAACGCCGAAGTAAAGCCCGCTGAAATCGAGTTTGCTTGAACCATATTTCCCATGAATCCAAGCGCCAAAATGATAGCAACAGCGAAAAATCCAGCCAAAATTTTACCAAATTTGCCACCAAGACCACGTGAAATATAAAATGCTGGTCCACCTATGGTGTGTCCGCTAGCGTCTTTGGTTTTGTAAATTTGAGCCAAACTAATCTCGGCAAAATTCGTTGCCATACCAAAAAATGCCGCCATCCACATCCAAAATATCGCACCCGGTCCACCCATGATAAGCGCAGTCGATGCTCCAACCAAATTGCCAGTGCCAACTTGTGCTGCAACGGCAGTTGCAACGGCTTGAAACGAGCTCATGCCGTCTTTGCCGGCTTTTTCACCGTGAAGTGAAAAATTGCCAAAAAGTCTTTTATAAGCTATTTTAAATTTAAAAATTTGAACAAATTTTAGACGAATTGTAAAATAAAGTCCAGTTCCACAAAGCAAAGTAATGAGAAAATACGGACCCCACACGAAAGAATTGAGTTTGCTAACAAAGTCGGTAAGCATTTCCATAAGAATTCCTAGAATTTAAAATGTAAAGTTTTTGATTATACTTTTTTACTTATTAATATTAGATAAAAAACTTAAAAGAATTTTTATATTTGTGTAAAAATAGGCTTAAATTCATCAAATTTAAAAAGCCGATATAAACAAAACTAAAATCTCTAACTTCAAAAATACAAAATTTAACATTTTTTGTATATAAAACTTAAATCCTAAAATTCCGCCATATGCCCACTTTTTAATTACATTTATTGATGATAATTATTTACGTATAAAAATTTAGTTTTTAAATATTTGTATTTTTGATACAAACAATCATTTCTTTTTATCTTGTAGTTTAATTTTTTCATGTAATTTTTCTATCTGCTCATATTTTTTATTTTTAATTTCAGTTTGTTCTTTTTCAAATTCTGCATAATCTTGCAAAACTCCACCGCATTTTGGGCAAATGTTGTTTTTATCTTTTACATCTGTGTAATTATAAACTTTGCGACATTTTTTACATCTTAAAAATTCTGGTATCCTTTTTATACTTTTTTCGGAGCGAAAGGCAAGGTAAAAAAAACCTATGGCTGCAGCATAAAAAATAAGCCCAGCCAATAGCCATAAATATCCTGTATCTAAATCTGTTTTAGGTAAAACTCCGGGTTTTGAATTAACCACTCTT
>JAILCJ010000154.1 GCA_024680445.1 Campylobacter sp. | reverse complement strand
AAGAGTTTGCAAGAAAAAATCAAATATAGACTTTGGTATAAGATAGTGATTTTATAAATATTGTGAGCGTTTTATGTTGTTTTATTTATAAAATTTTGCCCCTCATTATAAACATGAAAGGGGCAAAATTTTAATCTACTTAATAAGTGTTAAAAACTAAGTCCTGCGTTTAGTTTGACTTCAAAGGCTTTGTATTCTTTGCCAAGATTTGAGTTTGCACCAAATTTGACATAAAATCCACCTTTTTTATATTTTACATTTGCACCAAGATATGCACTGTGGCGATCAAATTTGATTTTTTGATTCATGCTTGTGCCTTTTGGATCGTCGCTAAATTTGAATTTGTTTTCTAGCTCGTTTTTGTTGGCAAAATTATAATACGCAAAGCCTCCAAAACCAAGGCTTGAAGCATTTGAGAGAGCTTTGTTGTATTCGAGTGCTCCACCTACGCTAGTTCCAAAAATTTGGTGCTTTTGTTTTTCAAATTTTCTTGTGAAAATTTCACCACTTTCGCTGTATGCGCCTTGTCTAAATAAGGTATAAGTTCCCAAAATATCGGCTCTTGCACTTAGTTCGTTGTTTATAAAATGTGTTTTGCTAACGCCAAGGGCAAAACCGCTTTTTACTGCGTTAAAATCGCCTTTTATTTGTTTGGCTTGCACGCCGTAAATATCGTGTTTTGTTTTGGCTTTGCCATAGCCAAGGTTTACAGAGCTTATCACATCAAAATATCCGGTATTAAAGCTTGCTTGCATGCCAGCAGAAATATCTTTTTCGTCGTTATCGTTTAGACTTTTTTTGAAATTTGTGCTACCGGTGTTTAAATACGCACCAAGTTTATGGCCGTTGCTTGTTAATTTTGCCACATTTAGACTTAGTTCGTAATCATTTGCCTTATAATCATTGCCTTTTACACGGCGGTATTTGGTGTTTATAGCTGTTGCAATTTCGCCGTCGTTGAAGCTGTTTAAAAAGCCAAGATTGTCAAGAAGTGCGGTGTTTTGCGTTCTTAGGCTATTTGCTACTATGTCTAGTTGATGATTTTGAGCTACGCTGTTGTTTATGGCTTTTGTATCTTTACTCATGGCATAGGTGTTGAAAAAGGTATCGTATTTGGCGTTGTTTGGAGTTGAGGTATTTGCCATTACGCCTGCCATGGCGGTGTTGAAATTTGAATCGCTGTTGTCTGCAATAAAGGCGTTGGAGCGTAGGGTAGGTTTGAGTTCAATACCGCCGTTGCTTTGAATTATTTCGTATTCAAATATATTATCGTCGTCTGTATAGATCTCTTCAAAATTATTACTTGCTTCACCAAAAGCTTGATCTTTGAAAGCTATCAAAGAACCATTTTGCAAACGTGGTGCATTTAGGTTTTTAAATTCTGGACGCAATGTAAGTTTGCCACCTTTTATATCGTAGCTACCAGCTTGTAAAGATGTTGTGATGATGTTTTTGCCATTGCATTGTGGATCGTTGCTAGAAGGAGTGCATTTGTCAAAAGCTAGTGAAAGTGTAGCATTTGCACCATGTTCATAAATATTTTGTGCATTTAAAGTGCCTAGCAAATTTAAATCGCTTTGGTTGTCGAAATTAAAGACTTTTGCATTGCCTCCATAGTTTAGTTTGCCATCAAGCAAAGTTACCGCTATGTTAGAACCGGTGATATCGCCGTCATAGCTCATTGTAAATTTTGAATCAGGTTTTATCGTATTTTCGCCAAAGTTTGGCAAGACACCGAAATTTAAATATGTATAAGCATCTTTGCCATCATTTTTTATGTATTGTAAAATTTTTTCATCAGGATCCCATTTTGAGATGATATCACCATTTATCTTGGCTCCACTTAGCACATTTATATTTTTTACTAAGGCGTTTTCGCTTATATAAATTGCCTCGTTTGAACTTGTTATAGTGCCTGCTATGTTGAAGTTATTTACTAAGACGCCATTTAGGTTTTTGTTTGTTGGGTACTCATACTTGATAGTGCCATCGTCTTCTGTTGTTTTTACTGTATACGAGCCGCGGTATTGCATGCCATTGCCAAATTTGTTTGAACCAAAGTCAAAAACCGCCGCCTTGCCTTTTTCTCCTGTGGCACTTAGGCTTGAGTTAAGCACTATATCGTGTTCTTTGCCGTAACTTACCACGAGTGCTTGTCCTTTGTAGCCATTTGCACTTACTGGTGCGTTTATGTATAGGGTGTTGCCAGCCGCTTTGATACCATCATCTTCCATTGCGTTGTGATAAGTGCCATCCATACGTATGCCTATGCCGTATTTGCCATCGGCATTTAAAGCGACATTTTGCTTTATGATATTGCCAGTGCCGTATATATGAAAACCTACGCCCCATGGTGAAAGCTCGTTATAGGCGTTATTGTTTATATAACTTACACCGCTATTATAAAGTGATGAGCCATAAAATTTGTTTATGTCTATGTTATAGCCCATATCATTCATGATGACTAATTCAGCTTGTGTAAAAGTGTTATAGTTGCGGTAGGTTTGGTGAGATTCTAAGACATTTTGTAATTCTATATGTGATAGTTCTGGTACCACGCTAGTTTCTGTTTCATCGCCATCTAGTTCGGTGCTATTTATAGGTATGCCACCTTGTATATATCCTAGTTTTGTATAGTCTGGCATAATTATGTAGTCATTATCGCTAAAATATATTTTTGCTACTTGTTCCTTGCCGTCTTCGTCTGTTATAGTCAATAACTTAGTTATATTTTCGCTTTTGTAATGTGCTCCTCCGTTGCTATCACCATTATTATCGTCAAATATTATGAGATTAAAAGCATCTGGGTTTCGTTGTTCTTGCTTAGTAACACTTACCGATTCTATTTGCATGCCAGGCTTTGCTTGTGTGCCGTATATATCGTATATATGATTGCCAAAAATCGTAGGGTTTTTTGAAAATACAATGGCATCTTTTCCGTCAATTTTGGTGTTATCAAAATTTGTTGATAGACCCATGGCATGTGCTATTTCGTGTATCAAGGTAGATGTGAGATCTGAATATATGTTATTTCTTGGTAAATTTTCCATATCATCAGTGTAGTAGGTGGTTGGTTTGTCTGGATCTTTGCTACGATTTACAGGAAGATCTATGACTATGATGCCAGAATATGGATCGTCGTCGGTGCTAAGATCTTCGTTTTTTATCAGCAAAGAGCCTAATTTTGTATAATAGCCTGTGTCTATCGCATCAGAAACCGCACAAGCATTATCATCTTCTTCGTTTTTAAAGGCTACCGCTATTTTTGCTGCTTTTGTGTTTTTGGTGCTTGCGTTTAGCATATAAGCCCAATAATCCACGCCTTCTTTGATTCTGTCGTAGTATTTCATATTATATTCATCTGGTAACCAACCAGAAGTTTCTGTTGATTCATCGTCTAATTTTATCTTTTCGCCAATGTCTAGGTAATATAAATGAACAAAAGGTGCATTATTTGGCATAGGGTAGTTTATGTCTTTATGGATTTTTGGTGTATTTGTAGCATATAAGAAATTTGATAAAACAAGTGCTGCAAATACAGAACATTTTAAAGCTTTGTTTTTCATTTTCTTTCTCCTTATTATTTAAAAAAAAAGAATTTTAATC
>JAILCJ010000087.1 GCA_024680445.1 Campylobacter sp. | reverse complement strand
ACATGAAATTTTTTTTAAAAATACCTCATCAAAATATAAAATTGCTTCTTTTTTGCCTATAAATAGAGCAGATAAAATTTATATTAACATAAGCTTATTAATTGTATAATCGCACTCTTGTTTTTTAGTGTCAAAGTAGCTCAGCTGGTTAGAGCGCTGGTCTCATAAGCCGGAGGTCGGGAGTTCAAGTCTCCCCTTTGACACCAAATTTACTCACACTTTTAAGCTACAAAATATTTAATAACAAAAACAAATTTGATAAATACAATTTAAAAGAGTGCCAAAAAAGCACTCTTTATTTATAAAAAAATTTATGAAACAAGTTTCGTGGCGTCTTGTATATTTACATCAAGTCCAAGCACTTCGTTGCTAAGTCCAAGTGCGAGACCGACAAGCTGAGAAAGGTGGATGATAGGTTTTCTTAGCTTTGAATCTTGAGCATCTTGATAACGTTCTTGATATATATCGAGTTGCATTTGACAAAGCGGACAAGGCGTTACTATCACATCAGCTCCGTTTTTATCGGCGTTGCCAACTATAGCAGATGACATTTTTTGCACTGATTTTGCAGCCGGATAACTAGCGTGAAATCCACAACAATCAAGCCTTTTTTCAAACGGCACTATATCAGCTCCAAGAACAGAAACTACCGCCTCAAAACTCTTAGGATTTGTCGAACTTTCTTTTACTAGTTCGCGTTCTGGGCGAAGCGAGTGGCAACCATAAAACAAGGCAACTTTAAGTCCAGATAGTGGTTTAACGACCTTTGACTTTAAGGTGTCAAGATTTTGATAAAGCACCCAAAGTAAACTTGTTATCTCGGCTGTGCCCTCATAGTGCATATTGCCTTGGGCTAAATATTTGTTTATACGCTCTTTTGCACCTTTGTCAAGGGCATTTTTAGCCTTTGTAAGAGTAAGCATGCAAGTCGAACAGGTCGTAAGTATAGGCATCTTCATGGCTTCTGCTAAGGCTATGTTTCTAGCGTTTGCCACCAAAGTAGCTAGGGGGTCAACACATTGTGCTTGAGATGCCCCGCAACAACTCCAACCCTTTATTTCGTGCAATTTTATGCCAAGTATAGGTGCAATAGCCTCTAAACTCATCTTTGATTCTTTTGCGGCTTGAGTTAAAACACAACCCGGGAAAAATGCAAAATCTTTTGTATTACTCATTGCTCTGCTCCTTCTTCTGCCTTTTTGGCGGCTTGTATCATTTTGACCAAGTCATCATGTCCTTCTATCTTATCTTCACCAAAGAAATGAAATGGATTCATTTTGCCAGCCATAATCAAATTTGCGGCTATATCTATCTTAGCCACATTATCCATTATACCCTCGCTTCTAAGTGCAAGTTTTATCTCATTTAGTCGTCCGCTTCCTTGCGTTATATCAAGCAAAAACGCCTCGGCATGTCCGGGACCCGAACCATCTTTTAAGCCCTTTTTCATAGCCATAACACGCAAATTTGCTATATCTTCATGAGAATTTATGCCTTTTGGACAGCGATCAGCACACTCATTACAATGCACGCACATCCAAAGCCCATTTGAAATGGACGGCTTTAAATGCACCATAGGATCGGCACATCTTGAATCGGCAGCCGCTCTGTAAGCATGAGTAAATACAAATGGCTGCATATAATCACTACTATCAGCTTCGAGTTTTGAGCACTCAGACGCACAAGAACCGCATAAAATGCAATCCCACTGCTTTCTTATGCGATCAAATTCGGCTTGATTTTGCTTACAGCCTTCTTTTATGTTAAATTCGCTTTTTGCGGTGATAGCAGGATGAATTTTTCGCAAATTTTCTATGCTCGGCTCCCAATCCACAATCAAATCAGAAATCACTCTAAAATTGCCAAGAGGCGAAATTTTTATAGTATCTGGATTGTCATATTCTGCCAAAAGTGGCTCCATTTTGGTATCACAGGCTAGATAAGAGTGTCCATTTACCCTAACGGCACAAGCCCCACAAATAGCCGATCTGCACGAAGCCGTAAAATTTAAACTTATATCTAAATTTTGTTTTATATAAAGCAAAACAGATAGTAAAGTCTTGCCAGCAATGACTTCTTTGCTTACTTCATACTCCTCATCCCAACTTTTTTGTCCGTTGAATCTTTGTATAATAATCTTCATCACACATCCTTATAATCCAGCTGGTTTTTTGCCGTCAAGCGAAAAAATACCAGTTACTACATCTTTATAACTCACATCAAGTTTGCCATCTTTTAATGTAACAATGCTATGTTTTAAGAAATTTTCATCATCTCTTTTTGGATAATCCTCTCTAGTATGTGCCCCACGACTTTCTGTTCTTTTTATGGCTGCCAAACACGCACTTTGCGAAATAAGTATCATATTGCCAAGCTCTACATAGTCTGTAAAAGCGGTATTCATCACGGCATTTTTATCTGCTATGTGAATACTTTCATACCTTTGTTTTATGCTTTCAAGTGCCTTGTAAAGCTCGTTAAGTTTTTCGCCGGTTCTAAAAATTCCCATATTGTCCCAGTTTAGGCTTCCTAGCTCTTCACGAAGTGTATATATATCGCTTGGATTGCCCTCGCCGTTTGCTACATCTTTAAATTTTGCCTGCCATTTACGCGCTATCTCGTCGCATTTTTTACCAGATCCAAAACTTGCATCTTTTGCGTAATTAACGGCACCAACGCCGGCAAGTTTGCCAGTAACCATGGCGTCAGTTAGGCTATTGCCACCCAAGCGATTTGCACCATGTATGGATATACAAGATGCTTCACCAGCCGTAAATATACCGCTTATCTTTGTGCTCATATCATCAAATTTGCTAACCTCGATACCGCCCATAGAATAATGAGCCGTCGGACGAATAGGCACTGCTTGCTCCACCAAATCGATATCTTCAAAAAGCAATGCTGTATGGCGAATTTTTGGCAATTTTTTCATAATAGTTTCTTTGCCAAGATGACGCACATCTACCAAAACATACGCTCCTAAGCCCTCGCCATAGCCTCTGTTTTCACGAATTTCGGTTTCTATGGCACGCGCAACTATATCTCTTGGTGCCAACTCGCCTTTTTCATGATAATTAAGCATAAATCTCTCGCCCTTGTTATTTATGAGATAACCGCCTTCTCCACGTGCCGCTTCTGTTATGAGCGCACCACCTTTTGAAACGCCAGTCGGATGAAACTGTATCATCTCTGGATCTTCAAAACCTAGTCCAGCTCTTAATGCGGCCGCCACACCGTCGCCTGTTGTGATATATGGATTTGATGTTCTGTTATAAAAAATTCTCGCATATCCGCCAGTTGCGATAACGACTGCTTTGCAAAGCACTGGGGTAATGTCGCCGTTTTGAATATTTCGCAAAACCACGCCTTCGATTTTGCCGTCTTCAACGCTTAGATCAAGCATTTCATGATCGATTAAAAATTTAACACCATTATTTATAGCATCATCGAGTGCTGAGTGCATAAGAATATGTCCGGTTTTATCAGCCGAAAAATTACAACGTTTCTTGCTAGCACCGCCCATCATACGCTGTGCCACCTTGCTATCTTTTTCATCACGTGAAAATAGCGTACCTATGAAGTCTAACTCCGCTATGGTTTGTCCGGCTAATTCGCAAAATTTAAGCACATTGTCTTGATCAGCCAAAAAAGCACTGCCCTTAACCGTATCATAGGCATGAAGCTTGTAACTATCGCCATTGTTAAAGCGAGTTACTCCATTTATGCCACCCTCCGCCATACAGGTTGCGTTTCGTGATGGCATCATTTTTGTTGCAACTACGACACTCAAATTTGGATTTGTCTTTCTAGCCGCCACCGCTGCACGAAGTCCAGATCCGCCAGATCCTATGATAAGCACATCCACACTAGGCAAACCTTGCTTATTAGCACTATCTTTTTTGCCATCGCTTGCTAATACGCTAGTGACACCGCCGCCAAGGCTTAAAGCACCTACGCCGATACAGGCAGACTGCAAAAAATCCCGTCTACTGAAATTTCCTCCACTCATGTTTTTCCTTTCAAAAAAGATAATTTTTGTGTCAATACTTTATATATTGCTTAAATAAATAAATTAACTATAAAATATTAGTAAATTTTCT
>JAILCJ010000081.1 GCA_024680445.1 Campylobacter sp. | reverse complement strand
TGATTTATTTTTTATATAATACTGAATTTAAGGGGGAGATAGATGAAAGCAAGACTGGATTTAGAGTTGATTTTGGATAATGGTACGCAAGTAACAAAAAAACTCATAAATTTGTTAAAGGCGGTTGATGAAACAGGTTCTATAACAAAGGCTGCCGAACTTGTTGGCATTTCATACAAAAATGCATGGGATAGCTTAAATATCACTAATGGCGAAGCTTTTTTGCTTCGCAGTGAGGGTATGAAAAAAAATAGCGGTTCGCAACTTAGCCTTTATGCCAAAAAAGTGCTTGAAATCTATGATAATTTGTTAAATGCTCAAAATGAGTTTTTGGCAAAAAGTTGTAAAAAACTAAATATCGATAGCACGGATATCAAAAATCTTAATCGCTTAGGCTTAAATTTGAGTGCTAGAAATCAGCTAAATGCCACTATAACAGATATAAAAAGCGGTGCTGTAAATTCGCAAATCATCGCCACCTTACCAAACGGTGAAATTTTGAGTTCAAATATAACTTTGCAAAGTCAAAATGAACTAGAATTAGAGCTTGGCGATGAAATTTTGTTGATTTTTAAAGCACCGTCTGTAATGTTGGCAAAAGCAGATGAAAAATTAAGCGTGCAAAATCAAATAAATGCCGAAGTTCTTTCGGTAAAAATAGGTGCTGTAAATGCTCAAATCGTGATGAAAGTAGGCGAACAAAACTTAAGTGCCATAGTTACAAACGAGAGCGTAAAAGCCCTAGATATCAGTGTTGGCGATAGACTAAAAGCCATTATAAATGAAAAAGACATCATTATAGGAGTGTAAAATGAAAAAAATTTTCTGTGCCTTGTGCCTTGGAGTAAGTGCGATTTTTGGCGGCGAGATAACGATTTTTGCGGCGGCAAATACGACTTATGCCTTTGGTGAGCTAGTAAGTAGCTTTAATGAAGAAAATCCAAATACCAAGGTAAATGTTACTCTTGGTGCTAGTGGCGGACTTTTGACGCAAATTCAAAACGGAGCCCCTGCGGACATTTTCATGGCGGCGGACATGGGTTTTGTGCAAAAGGCGTATGATAGCGGTTTTGCAGTGACTAAGCCGGTGATATACGCTCAAGGTGCCTTGGCTATGTTTAGCATAAGAAATGTTGATTTTGGCAAGGGAATTCAAGCGGTTTTAGGGCTAAAATCCATAAGCATAGCCAACCCAAAAACAGCCCCTTATGGCAAGGCGAGTATAGAGGCTTTAAAAAAGGCTGAACTTTTTGAAAAAGTTGAAAAAAATATCGTTTATACGCAAAAAATTTCTGAAACTCTTTCTCAGGCTTTATCTGCTGCTGATATCGGTTTTATCGCTGCTAGTTCGCTATATGATGCCAAGATGAGTAAGTATAAAGAGGGCGTAAATTTTGCCTTTGTAGATGCTAGTTTGTATACGCCTATCGATCAAGGCATAGTTATTCTTAAACGTGCCGAAAATAACGCCGAAGCTAAGGCATTTTATGATTTTATCTTGGGTCAAAAGGGCAGGGCGATCTTTAAAAAATACGGTTATAATTTGCCAAAATGATAAAAGCTGTTGTTAAAAGCATTGATGTTGCAGATGAGGTGAATTTCATCAAATTTGATGCTAATGGCATTATTTTATCTATGCTAAGCCTTGAAAATTTGGGGCTTAGCGTGGGCGAAGCGGTCGAACTTGCTTTTAAAAGCTCTGATGTTTTTTTATCTCTTTTGCCACTTCATGCGTGTAGCGTGAGAAATGAAATTTCTTGTGTTATTAGTGAAATTTTGCTTGGCGAGGTCGTGGCTTGTATACATTTAAAGACAGAAAATTTTGAGTTTGAGAGCATAATAAGTGCGAATTCTTGCCGTGAGTTAGAACTTTGTGTGGGCAAAGAAATTTACGCTCATATAAAATCAACTTCACTTTATATCTGCTAAATTTTAAGGGCAAAATTGTGTATTTTTTTAAAAATAAAAGCGATAGAAAAATGCTAGCAAAAAAGAAAAAAAAATGATAAATATAAAGATACAAAAGCCCTTAAATGGGGCAAATGGTGAGTTTTTGCTTGATCTTGATATGAGTATAAAAAAGGGCGAGTTTGTTTGCATTTATGGCAAAAGTGGAAGCGGAAAAACGACTTTGTTAAGACTTTTGGCTGGTTTTGAGACGGCAAAATCTGGAAAAATCGATGTTTTTGGCAAAACTTTTTTCGATAAAGACACGAATCTTGCTCCTCAAAAGCGAAATATAGGCTTTTTGTTTCAAGACTATGCGCTTTTTGAAAATATGAAAGTCATAAAAAATTTGCTTTTTGCTAAAAATGAGCTCAAAAAAGCAAGAGCTATGCTTGAATTTATGGATCTTGCTAAGCTTGAAAATGCTGAAATCTCAACCCTTTCTGGCGGTCAAAAACAACGCGTTGCCTTAGCAAGGGCTTTGATGAGAGAGCCTGAAATTTTACTTTTAGATGAACCACTTTCGGCACTTGATTTGGCTATGAGGGAAAAATTGCAGGATTATTTGCTTGAAATTCACAAAAGTTTTGGCACTACTATCATTTTAGTAAGTCATGATGTGAGCGAAATTTACAAGCTTTGCAATAAAGTTTTTGTGCTAAATGCCGGTAAGCTTGATGGGGTTTATACGCCAAAGGAATTATTTTTAAAAACTGCTGGTTCAAAAAAACTTGCCTTTAAGGCAAAGGTGCTTGAAATTTATCAAGCCGATGTGGTTTTTGTGGCTTTGGTTTTTGTTTTGAATCAACTTTGTAAGGTTACGCTTTCAAAAGATGAGGCAAAAGATATCAAGCCCGGAGATGATGTTATGCTTAGCGTTAAGGCCTTTGGTGCGAGTTTGCAAGCTTTAAATGAATAAAAATTTAGTAAATTTTTTAAAGTATAAAAATATAATTTTACTA
>JAILCJ010000027.1 GCA_024680445.1 Campylobacter sp. | reverse complement strand
TCCCCTAAGTCGGGTCAGTAAATTTCAAATCCTTTTAAGCGGTGGCGAGGCTGAAATAAGCTATTGTTTCAATCCCCTAAGTCGGGTCAGTAAATTTCAAATCCTTTTAAGCGGTGGCGAGGCTGAAATAAGCTATTGTTTCAATCCCCTAAGTCGGGTCAGTAATTTTCAAAGCTAAAAAACGGATTTAAAGGTAAGTTTTAATCCATCTTTCGCCCACCGCAAAAAAGCCCATTTAGGGCTTTTGTTGCTGTTAATGGCTTACATTTGTCGCCCACCGAACAAAGGCTAATTTGTAGCCTTTGTTCTACTTCGTGGGCTCCGGTCAGTAAATTTCAAAGCTAAAAAACGGATTTAAAGGTAAGTTTTAATCCATTTTTCGCCGTCCGATAAAACGCTAATTTGTAGCGTTTTATCTGTTGACGGCTCATCCCCTAAGTCGGGTCAGTAATTTTCAAATTTGATGCTGGTCTGTTTGGCTTTTTATTTTTGAATTTTGAAAAGAATTCTTGGTTTTTAAATTTTTGTGCGGTTTGTGGTATAATTTTGGTTAGTGCGGTTTTTGGCTTTTTGCTAAAAATGACTGTTGGAATTTTAAAAGAAATGAAAGGGTTGCTAGAATGATTTATGTTGCTATTCTTGCTGTTGTTACATTAGGCGTTATGGTTGGTTGGGCTGGGTTAAAAATCGCTAAAATTTAAAACCTATCAAACAACGCCTTATTACTAGGTAAATTTGGTTTATATTCTCTTTGTATATCATTTTTAGGGGCAAGGATTAGGGCGTATCCTCCCTTTTTGTGTTTATCCCATAGATTATAAAACTGCTCTTTTGTGCTTACATATTTGCCATAGCTTGGATCAAGTATAGTTATAAAATCGCCTTGATGGTTAATTACTATAACAAAGTGTGGGTATCTAGGGTCATCTTCTATTTTTACAAGTATAGGTATGGTTATTTTTTCAAATATGCTTCTATCTATCTGATAGCCTTTTGATTCGTAAGATAGCTTTGCAGCTGTTTGTTGGAGTTCAAGAAAGCTAACCATATCTGTATTTAGCTTTTTGTCTTTCTTGCTCATGAGTTTTATAATATCTTCTTCGCCAAGTGCTTTAAAATCAAGTATATTTATAAGAGTTGCCAAAGATGCTGCACCGCATGACTCCTCATAACTTTGTCTTATCACTTGCTCGTTTCTAAGCTCTTGGTAACTTTTGACGGCAAATTGGGCGTGTAAATTTGAAGCAAAGATTAATAGCCCAAAGAGTATTAATTTATTCATGCGGCTTAAATTGTATTGTTAAAACTTCTGCCAAATGCTAAAACTAAAGATACTATCAGGAGCAGCACTTGATCCACCAAAATTTGCAGAAAATGTGATCGATGTATCATCATCTATGCTATAAGTAGATCCTACACTGTAAGTTGGGATAGAGCGAACATTGCTTGTCTTTCTATTGTTTATTTTATTTGCGGTTTGAAATCTTTGCTCGATGCCAAGATCAAGAGTTATTTTTGGACTTAAAACTATGCTTAGATCACCACCAAAGAAAAAGGTGTTGCCATAGTTTATCTTTGCGAAGCTAAAATTTCTAGCTTGATTATAGCCAAATCCAGTATAGATAGAATATACCACTGGATCGGTGTATCCTTTTAGGTTTACTTTTAATGAGTGTGATTTAAAGTAAAATTTCTTATATTCTTGTTTTGCGCTTTCTCTTTGAAACACTGCTGTTTGAAAGGTAAGCATAGGCACAAGTCCATTAATGCTATCGCCTCTATAATTTAATCCTAACCAAAATGAATCAAACTGGGTATTATTTTCACTCTTTGGCTCAAGAGTAAAATAATCAACATACTCATTTCTTTTATAACTTCCACTAAAAGAAGTTATAATATCTAGCTTTGAAGTAAGGGCATACATAAGGGTTTGAGTAAGAGTTAGTTGCTTTGTATCGTCCCATACAACAGGATCGCCATTTATCATTAAATTTGGAGTGCTAGTATATACATTGGGGTTGCCACTACTTAGCAAAGATAAGTTTGTAACACTTCTAAGTCCGACTTGTTGTTTATAAAGGCTATCGATTGTTATAGGGTCGGAGGCAAAGAGGGATAGTGTGGTAATTAATAGTATTGATAGTTTTTTCACAGAAAGTCCTTTATATTATACGGCGTTACTAGCTATTGCATTTATCTTTTGCATTAATTTTTCTTGCTCTTCTTTGTCGCCAACTTTATCAAATATCTGTTTTGCTAGACTATCATTTTTTGCCAAGCGCGGTTTTAGTAGCTCTTGAACAATAATTTCATCTTGTGCAATTATAGCAGCTTCAAGTTGCGAAATTCTTGCTTTTGGATTTATTTGAAAATTTGTGCCATCAAGTATTGAAAATGCCGAATGTGCGGTCGCATTTGTGCTTAGTTTTGTTTCTCCGCCATCATTTGCTATTGGTCGCACGCTTTTTAGAAAACTCATAAAGACACCAGCTTTACTCCAGCCCTCATCTCTTCTATACACTGACATGTTAGGAGTAAAAATCACGCCATGCTTACCATTTTGAGCAATACCTTCCATAGTAAAGTTAAGCTCTCTAATATTAAATCCCTCAACGTCATTTTTTTCAAGGCTATCTTTTAACTCTTTTGCCTCTTTTAAAGACATGCTATCTTTGTATATATGTGTAATCTTACTGCTATCTATACTTGGTAAAAAATTTAATCCTTGTTTTACATCAGTTTTCATTTCGTGGCTAAAACCTTTTGGCAATGTGGCTAACTCTTTTTGTGTATAAACAGCTACATCGTTATCGCCGATAAGTTGTTTAAATTGATTGTAATAGCTTTTTATTGTATCAGCCATATCAATATTATCAAAAGCTTTGGCATTTTTATCTTTAAATAGATAATTTCTCTCGTTAAAATTTAAAATTTCATCAAGACTACTTTTATGAATTTTCATATTTTCAGGCAATCCTGCTGCCTTATTAAAATCCTCGCCCATAAATCCAAGACTATCTATACTATAACCATAAGCTTGATCGCTAAATTTTATAGCATTTATGTTAGATTGTAATGAGTTTGTATTATCTATTGGTAAAGCTATGTCATTAATAGCTGATACGCTTTTGGTGGTAAATTCTGCTATTTGACTAGCTTGTTGGCTCATTACTATATCAGAATTTTGAGCTAACATAGCTGCACCAAATGTTACTCCGCCAGCCTCTTTTAAAGCTTTTTGTCTTTTGCTTTCTTGTATTATAGAGTTTTGTTCGTGTATTTTATTAGAATTGGTTTGTAGGTTCATAGTTATACCTCCTTTGATTTTTAAAGGAGGTAAGCAAAATATATTCCAAAATCTATAATCTACTTAATACTTTATTTTCAAAGTCTCTTATAATATCATGAGATCTTGAATGTGTAAAATCTCTTACTTTTTGACCAGATAAATTATATACATTCACATAAGAAGTATATCTTCTTTCCATTGAATTAAATCTAACTTTTACTACCAATAACTCGTTAGCTCCTAAGTTAAACTCATCTGCCACAACCCCAGCATCTTCGTTTTTATCATCTAAAACGGCAAACCCATAACTAGTTAAGTTTGGATTTGTTGAGTAAAAGTCAAATTCACTTGCTCTTGCAAATTTATACCCACCTAAAATTTTCTGCATTTCAACATTACTTAAGTGTTTAACGCCCATTGAGCTATCGCTTAATATCCCATCAGTAGCCTTAGATAGTAAATCATTAGCGTGAAGTCCTAATGCCAACAACATGCTAAGTAGCATAGCCTTAATAACTCTTGTCATTTTTGCTCCTTTATGGATAAAATTTTTATAATATGCAATTATAACATAATTAAAACGTTTTTTGGCTGGGGATAATTGTTGGTTCTATTTTGGTTATAATTGGCTTGATTGTTGGGTTTTTAATTATAAATAAAAAAATAGAGAAAAAATTAAAAGAGATTGGAGGTTTAAAAAAATGATGACTTATGTAGTTTTTAGCGTAATAATGATTGGTTTTGGGATTATAATTTATTTAGGTATTAAAACAGCACAAAACGCTTAAAATTAGTCTAGCTTTAACGCATTTTTTAATGTGCTATGCTCTCAAAATTTAAATCAAAAATTTTGCCGTTTTCTTGATTGATTGCCTTGCCGTAAATTTTGCCATTGTAGTCTTGTGATAGGCTTTGAATTTTGCAAGTATCATAACCGCCATCAAATTTGTTTTTTATGTTAAAATGCCTACCTACATAAATTTTTAGTTCATCGATAGGCTCACCAGTAAGTATGTTTATTTTTGGTGTGCTTCTTTTAATCTCTCTCGCTAAGCCTTGTCTTTTTATTTCGTTTGAGATCGTGTTTAAACTTCTCTCATATTGTCGCTTATCTTTTTCTAGCATAGTAACAGGCTGTGGCATAAAAGTAAAACGTAATGCTTCGATCTCTCGTCCTTTTTTATGCTTTGTAACTGAAAGATTTTGAAAAGGTGTTCGCCTTTGGTCGAATAAGTTAAGTTCAGATGATAGCTCTTTAATGGCTGGTTTTAAAATTTGCTTATCGATGTCGCAAGATTGATAGCTTTTAGGAATTCCCAAAAGCTTTTTAAAATCTTTGTAGCTAATTCGCCAGTATCCGTTATTTTTATATTGCTTTAAAAAGCGATAAATGGTTTTTGTGTAAGTGCCACTTAAATTTACAAACTCTTCAAGCTCGAAGCGTGTAAATTGTGGCATAGCTTTTAAATATCGCTCTCTAAAAACTTCAGACACCTTAACCGATAAAAACTCGTCTTTGCCTTCTCTGAAAATTTTAAGCAAAGGGAAAATGATTTCTTGTGCTAGGGCTTCTTTATCATCGCCGTGTGTGTAGGAGTATTGAAATTTAAACTCTTGTAATGCCCCTAGACTTTTTAAAAGCTTACTTCTATGACCGCCACCATCTGAAATATCGGCTAACTCAAAAAGCTCTTTTGTTGAAATTTTTAAGCCATCTTTTGTGTGTTCGGTTTCAATCCCCTAAGTCGGGTCAGTAATTTTCAAATACAAAAATGGACTTGCCAAAGTCGAAAAAGACGGCAAAGTTTCAATCCCCTAAGTCGGGTCAGTAATTTTCAAAGCTAAAAAACTGCTTGTAAGGTAAGTTTGAGCTCATCTTTCGCCCACCGCACCCAACGGGTTTGCGAAGCAAAAAACAAGCCCATTTAGGGCTTTTGTTGCTGTTGTGGGCTCATCCCCTAAGTCGGGTCAGTAATTTTC
>JAILCJ010000177.1 GCA_024680445.1 Campylobacter sp. | reverse complement strand
ATGGCAACTCGCCTTATATAATAGCCGAAATGTCCGCAAATCACGGACACGATCTCGAAAAAGCAAAACTTATCATCAAAGAGGCAAAAAAGCTGGTGCAAGTGCGGTAAAAATCCAAACTTACACGGCGGATACGATTACGCTTAACTCTAAAAAACCCGAATTTATGGCGGGTGGAGCATGGAGTGGACAAAGTTTATACGAGTTGTATCAAGACGCTTATACACCATGGGAATGGACAGATGAGCTTGTAAAAACTGCAAAAGAGCTTGATATAACCTTGTTTTCTAGTCCTTTTGATTATTCATCTGTTGATTTTTTAGAAAAATACGATATGCCAGCGTATAAAATCGCCTCTCCAGAGATCGTAGATACCGCCCTTGTCGCTTATATAGCAAGCACAAAAAAACCGATAGTTATGTCAACCGGTAGTGCTAGTTTGGCCCAGATAGACAATGCTTGCGAAATTATCGCAAAACACGGCGTAAGCGATCTTGCCATACTAAAATGCACTAGCGAATATCCAGCCGATCCAAAAGATATAAATCTAAAAAGTATGCAATTTTTAAAAGAGCTTTATAAATGCCCTATCGGACTATCCGATCATACTCTTGGTACGGCAGTCCCGATAGCAGCCGTTGCTCTTGGTGCAAATATCATAGAAAAGCATTTCATACTAGATAAAGATTATAAAACAGCAGATAGCTTTTTTTCAGCCGATATCACCGAATTAACCCAAATAGTTTCAGGTGCAAAAATGGCACAAGATGCCATTGGCGAAGTCAAATTTAATGTGATACAAAAGCCAACTTCTCGCTCACTAATTAGCACAAAAGCCATAAAAAAAGGCGAAGTTTTGGTAGAGGGCGTAAATTTTAGATCCGTTCGACCGGGCGGCGGAATAGAACCAAAATTTATAGATATAGTGCGTGGCAGAATTGCCCAACAAGACATAGACAAGCATGAATTTTTGCGTTGGGAAATGATAGGTGGTTTAAAATGAAAGTAAAGGAATTTTTGGTCGATTTTTTAGCCAGCCGTGGCAAGGTTGATGTGAATTTTGATGACGATATTAGCAAAGAAGGAATTTTAGATTCTTTTTCTATAATGGTGCTTTTTATGGAGATTCAAAGTAAATTTGGTATCAGAGTAAGTCCTACCGAAATGTTACAATTAAGAAGCTTAACGCAAATACAAAATTTTATCGAAAGCAAAAAATGAATTTTTATTTTAGAAGCAAAATAGCCGATCATATCGGACTTGGACATCTAAAACGACTACTTTTGCTAGCTAAAATTTTAAAGCAAAATTCACATAGATGCGTTTTTATATTTGACGAAAAAAATGAAAAAATCCAAAATTTTATAAGGGATTTTGAGTGTGTATATTTTCAAAAACCGACTTTTGATGATAAAACCGACGCACTAAGTTGTCTAAATATTTTTATCAAAGATAAGCCAGATTGGGTGATTTTGGATTCATATGAACTTGGGATTGATTGGGAAAATATCATAAAAAGCGCTGGTTTTAAATTGCTAGTCATAGACGATATTTTACGAAGGCATAATTGCGATATTATACTAGATCATGCCTATCGTGGCATAAATACTCAAAGTTTTTATGACAATTTGGCGCCAAAAGAGTGTAAAAAACTTTTGGGTGCTGATTTTACTCTTGTTGATCCTAAATTTTTTAAAGCCCAAAATCCTGAAAAAAATCGCATTATTTTTAGTCTTGGCGGAAGTGGAGACTTTGAAATTTTAAAAGCTACGCTTTGTGAATTACTAGAAAATTCGCAACTTCAAATTTGCGTTGTTATCGGGCCATTTGCTAAAAATTTTGACTATCTTTATGAACTAAATGCACCAAATTTGAAACTCATACGAGGCAAAACCGATCTTTATGATGAACTTAGCAAGGCTGAACTTTTTGTTGGTGCACTCGGTGGCACTCTTTATGAAAGCATAGCCTTAAATTTACCTATTTTAGGATTTAGCATAGCCAATAATCAAGAAAAAGATATGCAAAATCTCGAAGCTATTGGGCAGTTTTTCAATATCGATCAAAACGAACTAAAAGATGGCAAAAACTCTGCAAAACTCATTTTGCAAATGTTAAAATACTCTAATAAAATTCGCACTTTAATGCAAAATGCAAAAGTAAAAATCAGCAAAAATGGTGCTTTAAATGTTGTAAATTCCATGCTCGAACGCCCTATGTTTTTGCAAAAGCAAAATTTTAGTGAAGTAAATCGTATAAATTTAACCCAAAATATTACCATACGAAAGGTCGATGACAGCGATGTAAATCATTATTTGCAAAGTCGAAATTTAGACAAAAATATGCAAAATATGCAACTAAAAAATAAAATTTCAAAGCTTGAGCACTATGCTTGGTGGCTTGGAAATACTAGAAAATCGTATCTGCTTGAACAAAGTGGCGAAAAAATGCTTTATATATGGGACGATATTTTTGAGTTTAAAGCTAAGGAATTTTTGGTCGGCGGTTGGTTTGTATGCTCTGAAAATACCGGTTTTGATCTTGCCGCACTCGCACTTGAATGGCAACTTAAAAATACTCAAATCCTACATCCAAACGCTACTTGGATAGCTATCATAAAACGCACTAACGAATATGTTTTTGCCCTTAATAAATACATGGGTTTTGAATTAGCCGAAGACGAACTTTCAAAACAAGCTATCAAGGCGTATTTTAAAAATCCATCCGAAGAGGAATTTTGCTTTCTTAAAAAGCAATTTTAATTTTTTCAAATTTTTTGTAAAATTTATCCTTTTAAAAAAGCTATAAATCTAAAAAATATCAAAAAAATACAACAAATTTAAGCATTATCATAAAAAAATGCTATAATCGCGCCTTATTTTGGAGTAAATGATGAAAAATTTTACAAATTTAAAAGGTGATATCATAGGTGGGCTTATCGCCGGTATCATCGCACTTCCGCTCGCTCTTGCCTTTGGTATAGCAAGTGGTTTAGGTGCAACGGCTGGACTTTGGGGAGCGATAGTTTTGGGCTTTTTCGCTTCGATTTTTGGTGGCACAAAGATGCAAATTTCAGGTCCAACTGGCCCTATGTCGGTGGTTGCAGCTGCGATAGCTGTGCAGTTTGCAGGCGATATCGCTTCGATAATGGCTGTGTTTGTGATGACTGGTTTGTTTCAAATTTTATTTGCATTTTTACGACTTGGAAAATTAGTAAAATTTATCCCGTATTCGGTAATTTCGGGCTTTATGACCGGTGTTGGTTTTATCATTATCTTGTTGCAAATAAACCCTATGCTTGGTGTAAAATCAGTAGGAAGCACGATTTTAGCGGTTCAAAGTTTGCCTCAAACCTTTGCAAATATGAATTACACGGCACTCGCTTATACCTTGGCGACACTTGCTATTCTTTATCTAACTCCAAAAAAAATCGCCAAAATTTTGCCTACGCCTTTACTTGCGATTTTATTGCTGACCCCACTTAGCGTTTATATGCACGCAAATATCGCAATCATCGGCGAAATTCCAACAGGTTTTGCCACTTTTACCCTACCTATGCCAAAACCAGAATACCTTAGCCTTGCGGTTATGTACGCTGCCATGCTAGCCGTGCTTGGCTCGATAGATTCTTTGCTTACCTCACTCGTTGCCGATTCGCTTACAAAAACAAAACACCGCTCGAATCAAGAACTTTTTGGTCAGGGGCTCGGAAATGCACTTGTAGGATTTTTTGGCGGAATTCCGGGGGCAGGAGCGACTATGAGAACGGTTGCAAACATAAAAGCGGGCGGTCTTGGCAGACTTTCTGGTGCGACTCACTCGATATTTTTGCTGCTTGTAGTGCTTATTTTTGCACCTATTGTTAAGTATGTTCCATTGCCGGTTTTGGCTGGAATTCTCATCAAGGTTGGTATAGATATTTTGGATTATCGTTTGTTAAAAAGGCTAAAATTTATACCAAAAAAAGACCTTGTTGTTATGTTTATAGTCTTTTTTCTTACCATTTTTGTCGATCTTATCTTTGCCGTTGGCATAGGCGTTGGGCTTGCGTGGGTGCTTTATCAAACCGGCGTTCCAAGAAAAAATCGCAAATTTAATATAAACATTTTAAATGACGGCGAAAATGAAAAATTTGTCGAGATCAATGGTCCTATGTATTTTGCTACAAACGCCAAAATTTTGGGCAACCTTAACACAAAAAGCTCGCAAACAAATTTAACCATAGACTGCTCAAAAGTTACATTTATGGATATTTCAAGCGTTTATTCGCTTCAAGATTTTATAGATACGGTTGATAAAAATCACACCAAGATAAATATCATCATCGACGATGAACATCTTAGTGGCAATGCTATCAATGAACTTAAATACATTTTGCGAGACAATATCATCGAAAAAGATAAGATAGGCGAAGACGAACCGTTTAGTGAAGATGTTAAGACAACCATTAGCGGTAGCACTGTCGCACATATCAAAAACTCGCAAAATGATGCGAATTAATCAAATTTGATTTCATAACTGGATTTTGTCATTATCAAATTTGATTTAAATTTTTAGTGGTATTTCTAAATTTAGCCTTGGAGTCGTGTTTTTTGCACCCTGTGGATTTTTTTAAATTTGTATCAAATTTGAAAATTGCTAAAATTTGATATAAATTTTTTTCA
>JAILCJ010000127.1 GCA_024680445.1 Campylobacter sp. | reverse complement strand
AAAACATGAAAAAAAATCTTAAATTTTATAAAATTGCAGTTTTATAAAATAAAAACTCTTATAAATTTTCATCTAAATTTATTTCTGGTAATTTTTCATCCTCTATGTATTTTGGCTTTTCTTTTGTGCTTATTTCATTTGCCTTTTTTAAAGCCATGCCCGATTTTTCAAGCTCATCTTGAAGTTGACTAAGAGGAATTTTCTCCACCAAATCATCATCTATCAAGCTTTCATCATCGCTACTATCGTCAAAAATTTCATCTTCGTAATTTAAAAATACTTCATAGCTAAGTTCGCCTTTTAGCCTTTTAAACTCGTCTTGAATATATTCGCAAAAAACTGGTGTATAACTAAGCTCGGCACGTTCTTTCAATAAAAATTCGCTCATAACATTAAGATAAGACGCATAATCATCAATGTTGATTTTACCACGCAAAAGTTCGTATTTTAAAAAAAGCCAATAAGTATTAAGCACGTCAGATTCGCAGTATTCGTTGATCTTATCTATCTCATCGGCATAAAAAAGTTCAAGGACTTGATCGCCATGCACATCATACTTGCCGGGCAAATTTATACTTGCACAAAGAGTGTCAAGTTTTAAGCCTCTAACCGCTCCAAAATCTCCTATATGATCGAGCAAATCAAGGTGAAAACGCCCATCATATCGGCTTCGATAATTGCACCATTTATCCTTGTTTAAAAGCCTATTATCGGTGTCATAATACTCATTTGCCGAGATATTATAACGCATGGCACGCACCATAATCATAGGCAGATCAAAGCCCCTGCCGTTAAAACTAACAAGCCTTGGGTTAAATTTATTGATAAAATTGATAAATTTTGTCAAAATTTCTCTTTCATTTTCGCCTTCTAGGGTATTTACACGCAAAAATTTGCCATACTCATCTGCCATAACTGCCGAAATAGCCACAACTTTATGAAACATTATCGGCAAAAACGAGCTTTTAGTTGTTTGCAAATAATGCTCAAAAGCACGCAAACTCACTTCATAATTATCACCCGCAAAACCAAATGTTTTACGCAAAAGCGGTGCATCTGGAATTGTTTCACAATCGAAAACGCAGATATAATTTCTTGACATTTCTATCCTTTTTAAGCCAAATTTTTATAAAATCATAGCAAAATTTTTTTGCAAAGTTAATAATGAAATCGATAAACGACCCTAAAATTGCCATTATCAAACTTTCTGCCATGGGCGATATAGTCCATAGTGTCGTGGTTTTGCAATTTATCAAAAAGCACTATCCAAACGCACATATCACTTGGATAGTCGATACGAAATTTGCTCAACTTTTAAGAGGCACGCCGGGCATCGACCGCATAGTCGCCTTGCCTTTAAAAGACAAAAAATACTTTAAAAGCTTTAAAATTTTATTTACTCTTGGCAAATTTGATGCTGTTATAGATTTGCAAGGACTTATCAAATCAGCCCTTGTAGCCAAACTCATAAGTGGCGAAATTTACGGCTTTTCAAGAGAAAGTGTAAAGGAAAAATTTGCCTCACATTTTTACGATAAACAGCTAGAAATCGACTATAACAAAAACATTATCATAAGAAATTTATCCCTATCGGCCTTCGCCTTGGATTTTAATTTTCACAAGGATGAAATTTTGGCAAAACGCCCTTGTTTTGGTGAATATAACAAAATACAAAATCAACCAAAACGCATTTTAATAGCTCCATTTGCTAGCGAAGAAAGCAAGGTTTATGACAAATTTGATGAAGTTGTTCGCGGACTTAGTGAATTTGAAATTTTCATCGCTCACTCAAGCCCTGCCGAGTTTGAAAAGGCAAAACTCATAGCCAAAGATACTAAGGCAAAAATTTTAGAAAAACAAAGCCTAAAACAGCTCATAGAATTTATCAGTCAATGTGACCTTGTCATAGGCAACGATAGCGGTGTAACGCATATAGCATGGGCACAAAATGTCGCTTCTATCACGCTTTTTGGCAACAGACCAAGCCACAGAAACGCTTACGCAACAAGCAAAAATTTAGTCCTTGATATGGGTAAAAAAATAGATGCAAGAAGCATAGATAAAAATGATTTTTGTATCAGAAAAATTTATGCCGAAACCATCATCAACCACGCAAAAAGACTGCTTGCAAATGCTTAATTTTTAGCTTTTTTATCTTTTTAGGCATGAAATTTTAGCCAGACTCAAACAACTAGTTTATGATAAATCCCCATCAAGACTTTATGCAAAATATTAGGGTAATTTGTAAAGGGAATTTTTTAAAATCAAAGACAAATTTTTTCAAAATAAAAAGTTAGTGATTTTGATTAAATTTAAAATTCATTTTCTGCCATTAAACTTTTTACGAAACTATTTTTTAAAAATTAAAATATTTTTTTTACATATTTTACAGAATTATTAAAGTAAAATTACAAAAAATTTACATTTTGTGTAAATCCCTAAATTTTAGGGCTATCGAAGGTAAAAGTCTTATATATGCGATAAGAAAATTTTATTTTAGGCAAGAATTTCTGCTAAAATTCGTTTGCATTTTTTGAATCTAAGCAAAAAATTTTTGCCTAAAGCCAAAAAATATCAATATAAAGGATAAATAAATGTTAAAATTTTTGTTAATTAACCTTCGTTCGCACAGAGAAGTTTTACCAGTCGATGACATAGCATTACACTTAAAAAAGCTTTACCCCAACGCTAAAATCGACCTTTTAGCCTCCCAAGACTGCAAAGCAGACCCAAAAAACTTCGATGAAACTTTTACCTTTGACAGCACGGGCGCAAAATTTCTTAAAAGATTTTTCTGCGAATTCAAAATGATACTGAAACTAAAAAAACACAAGTATAACTGTGCCCTCATCACACAAGCCTCAAACAAAGCCGCCGTCATAGCAAAATCAGCAAAAATCAAACACATTATCGGCTTTGAAAGCAACGACGAAACAGCAAACCGCCTACTCACTTATAAAATCAAATCCTTAGACTTTGACCACTTAGATTCAGTTTTAACCGCCCTAAATTTTAGAGAAGTTTAGCCTCAAACACAAAAGCCTAAAATTTCAAAAGATTTTGGTAAAATCTGAAATTTTAGAGCTAAATTTTGCGAATATTTTCATAATCTTAAAATAAAATTGGCTAAAATTTTTCGCATTTTTA
>JAILCJ010000107.1 GCA_024680445.1 Campylobacter sp. | reverse complement strand
TATCCCAGTCGTTTAGGGACTGGTTAAAATTTTTACAACCATAAAACATAAAACTAAAATTTGATACCTTGCTTGTATTCCAATTATTTAAAGGCTGATCGAAAATTTCGCACTCATAAAACATATAACTCATATCTGTTACGCTACTTGTATCCCAGTTGTTTAAAGAATAATTGAAATTTTTACACCATCTAAACATTTTACTCATGTCCTTTACTTTGCTGGTGTTCCATGTGTCTATGCCATCAAAATTTTTTCTTCCACAACAATAAAACAATTCGCTCATGTCTGTAATAGCGCTTGTATCTATGTCTCCTAGGTGGATATTTACGTTATGAACTAATTTTTCAAGTTCATTTTTGCTTTGCGGGTGATATATCATTTGTCATCCTTTAAGTAAAATTTTTTTGGCAAATCATAAGCTCGTTCTGCTTTCATAGGCTTTTAAAAGTGAGAGCATATCGATGTTTTCGAGGCTTACGCCTGTTGGGACACCTTGGGCTATTTTGCTAAATTTGATATTTTTAACTCCAAGTCTTTCTTCTACAAAAAGCATTACAGCATCCGAATTTAAGCCCGGCGTAAAGGCAAAGATTATCTCTTTTGCATCGTTTTTGGCTATCATTTTGCGAAGCTTGCTAAGCGAATTTTCGCTAAGTTCATCTAGCACAAAATATAGACCATTAAATATAGCATTTTGTTCAAAAACTAAAATATCTCTTGGACTTTCGACTATCAAAATTTTATCTTTATCGCGTCCTTCGTCGGCACAAATATCGCAAATTTCATCTTCACTAAGTCCGCCACAACATTCACATCTTTTAGTAAATCTCACGGCGTCTTCTATGCATTGAGCTAGACGCAAACCGCCAAAACTGTCTTGCAAACTCACAAAATATGCATATCTAAGTGCTGATTTTTTGCCAACTCCGGGCAATTTAGCAAAGGCATCAACAAGCTCGTTAAATTTTTCAAGCCCCTTCAAATTTATGCCTTTTTGTTAAGTTTGATACAAAAGCAATGATAAGCGTTTTCGTAACTATATTTTAAAGACATTTTATGCATAGATACGATTTGATCGATTATATAAAGTCCAAGTCCCATACCGCTTGTTTTACTATCTCCACGCACGAAGGCTTGCATATAGTGCTCTATATCGTGTTCTAGGGCTTTACCGAGATTTTTTATAACGATTTCATTTTCTTTACAAAGCAATATGACTTTTTTATCATCGGCGTATTTTAAGCCATTGTCTATAAGGTTTTTGATAGCTAGGCAAAATAGTTGATAATCCACTTTTACAACTACATCTTCTTGGATATCGCAAATAACCTTATCTTCAAAATTTTCAAGCATTAGCATATCTGCAACTTGTTCTAGAATCAGCGAAAAATGGTACTCGTGATAATCAAGCGAATAACTTTTTGACAACAACTGCTCTATCTTGCCAAATTCATTTATTAGCATTTCTAGTCGCACGAAAATAGATATCAAGCGATTTTTTTGCGTTTCGCTTTCTACCATTTCAGAAACGATTCTGCCTTTTCCTATCGGAGTTTTTAACTCATGCATGATAGCTCGTAAAAATAACTGTCTGGATTTGACAAGTTCACGAATCGTTTTTACCGCCTTGCCAAATTCCATAGCCACTTCACCTATTTCATCTGCTTGGGCACAAACGTCTTTATCGTCACTCGAACAAATTTTTACATCCAAATTTCCTGCTGCAAAACGTCTTATGTCTTGGCTTAATTTTTTTAACGGAGTAAGACTTTTTAAGACCGAGGCATAAAGCGAAAAGAGCAAGATAGTAGCAACTATAAAAATGATAAAAAGTGAATCGTTTATGTGTTTTGTTTCACTATTTTCAAGCAAAAAATTAAAAGCAACATTTTGAACATGCAAATAAAGGTTGTCTTTATGCAAGATAGATTTGACCGTGCCTATCGGCGTTGCACGGGTAAAAACCACTTCGCCGTCCATTGCGATAGCAAGGCTTAAATTTTGATCTTGTACGTATTCTAAACCAAAATTTTTAAAGTAATGTGTTAAATCTTGTGGGGGTTTTGCTTGTTCGTAGAGTGCTAAAAGGTAGTTAATAGCACTCATTTGTTTGTCACGAACAAAATTTATAGCATTTTCTTTTTGTATGTTTGCGTACATAAAAAATAGTACGCAAACAAGCATGAAACATACAGCAAAGATAATGCTTATCTTTGTTACGATAGAGGATTTCATCCTATAAGTTTATATCCTATACCACGTACTGAAAATATGTGTTTTGGTGATTTTGAACTATCGCCTATTTTAGCACGTAGGCGTCCGATGATAACATCAAGACTTTTTGAATCTTTATCTTTTAAACTTTTGCAGTTATAAACAAGTTGTTCTCTTGAAACTGAAAAGCTATGTTGTTTGATAAGATAAGTTAAAATTTCATATTCCGCTGGGGTTAGGGTTAGAGATTCGTTGTTATAAAAAATTTCATGTCTTTTATCGTCTATTCTAAACGCACTGTCAACGACTTCCTCGACTACCTCGTTTGACTTTTTGTATCGACGAATAAGGCTAGTGATACGAGCATACATTTCTTTTGGATCGTATGGTTTTGGCAAATAATCGTCCGCACCAAGTTGAAGACCAACAACTTTATCACTAACATCTGAACGAGCAGAGCTTATAATGATAGGGATATCGTATTTAGAGCGAATTTCTTTACAAACTTCCAAGCCATCGATACCTGGCAAAGTTAGATCAAGTATAAGCAAATCAAAATTTTTAACACCAGCACTTAGTCCAAGATATGGGTCATCAAAATTTGTGACTTTAATATTGAAAGTTTCAAGGTATTCAGCGAGTATCTGAGCAAACTCAGTATCGTCTTCTATCATTAAAACATTAATCATTGCGCAATCCTTCTTTAAAAATAATTTCAGTTACGAGATTATACATTTAAAAAGTTTAAACAAGCGTAAAAAATAGAAAAAATACAAAAGGATACGAATTATTAATTATAAAGTTTTAATCAAGCTTTTGGCACAATAGCGAAAAAATTAAAAAAAGGATAAAAATGCTAGAAGTTAAGGGCTTGACGCAAAGATTTGCTGGAAATTTGCTTTTTGAGGATGTAAATTTGGTACTAAAACGCAATAATCGCTATGGTTTGATAGGTGCAAATGGTGCTGGCAAATCAACTTTTCTTAAAATTTTAAGTTCTCAAATAGAAGCATCAAGTGGTGAAATCGTGATAGAAAACGGCTTGAAAGTTGGAGTTTTGGGTCAAGATCAATTTGCATTTGAAAATTTTAATATAAAAGATGCGGTATTGTTCGGCAACAAAAGACTTTATGACGCTGTTAAAGAAAAAGAAAAACTTTATATGAGCGAAGAATTTACAGACGCTATAAACGAAAGACTAAGCGAACTTGAAATGATTTGTGCCGAAGAAGATCCAAGTTACGAATACGATGTTCGCATAGAAAAAATTCTAAGTTCACTAGGGTTAAATAATTTTGATAAAGCCATGAAAGAGCTTGAAAATTCCGATAAAGTTAAGGTACTTTTGGCTCAGGTTTTATTTCCAAAACCTGATATTTTATTTTTAGACGAACCGACAAACAACCTTGATATTGACGCTATCGCTTGGCTAGAAAATGAACTAAATCGCCACGAAGGAACCTTAGTTGTTATCAGCCACGACCGTCATTTTTTAAATAGAGTTTGTACGCATATTTTGGATGTGGATTTTAAGAAAATTCGTGAGTTTAGCGGCAATTATGATGAGTGGTATTTGGCATCAAATTTGATAGCAAAACAGCATGAAATGGAGCGTGAGCGAAAACTCAAAGAAAAAGAAGAGTTAGAAAAATTTATCGCTCGTTTTAGTGCAAATGCTTCAAAAGCCAAACAAGCAACAAGTAGAGCAAAACAACTAGAAAAGCTCGATATAGCCGAGATAGCAGTCTCATCAAGAAGGGATCCGTCCATACTCTTTCGCACAAACCGAGATATAGGCAATGAATTAATCGAGCTAAAAAATTTAAGTAAAAGTTTTGGCGATAAAATCATTTTTAAAAATTTAAATTTTAGACTAGAAAAAGGCGATAAAGTCGCTGTTATCGGTGTTAATGGTGTTGGTAAAAGCACGCTTTGCAAACTTATAATGAACGAACTAAGCCCAGATGAGGGTTTGGTGCATATAGGTGCCACTATCGAACTTGGATACTTTGCGCAAGATACCTTAAATAAACTAACTGGTGATCTTAGGCTTTATGAATACTTGCAAGACGCCAAAAATAAAGATATTGACGAAATTCGTAAATGTCTTGGTAGAATGCTTTTTAGTGGTAGCGATCAAGAAAAAGCGGTCAAAGATTTAAGCGGTGGCGAAAAACACAGGGTTCGCCTTGCTCAACTCATGTTACACAGACCAAATTTGCTTGTAATGGACGAACCAAACAACCATCTTGATCTTGAAGCTATCATAGCACTTGGCGAGGCTTTTTACAATTTTGCAGGTTCTGTCATTTGCGTTAGTCACGACCGCGAATTGATCGATGCCTTTGCAAACCGCATTTTACACCTTAAAGGCAACGGCGAAGTTGTTGATTTTAGAGGCACTTACGAAGAATATCGCCAAAGTTTAGGACTTGATAGTTAAGTATCAAATTTGATAAAAAATATGTTTGGATAAGATTATTAACTCATGATAAGTTAAAAATTTATGCATGAGTTTTTGCTTATGATTTATCTATGAAGATACTATTTTATCTATTTTAAAATTTGCTTAAAACTTCTCGAAGTCCAGCATGACCATAAATTTACAGAGTCTAAGTGTAAAATAGCATTTTTTATTTTGTTGTGCTTATGTCTGTGAATAGAAGTCTTATATAGGTAGCTGAAGTTTATAATACTTGTCGTGATTGTTTGAATAATAAGAAGATTGATATTCTTTTAAAAGTAGCCTAGCTAAAAAAATCTATCAAAGCAACCCTGGGCTAAATTTTTGTACTTTTGCTAAAAATATTTTGATTTTAGATGAAATTTCAATAATGCAACAAACTTTCC
>JAILCJ010000082.1 GCA_024680445.1 Campylobacter sp. | reverse complement strand
TAGGTAAAACATTTTTTTGATTTAGCTTTATAATTTTTATAAAAGAAGTCATATCCTTCATTTTTGCCACGCTATGGATGAAAATAAAAAGCCAAATTATAGTGCAAATTTTTTAAATTTGGCTTTTTACTATTTATAATCATTAATAAAAGCCTTTTAAAAGTCTAATTTTGTAATAATTTGGCAAAAAAATTTTTAAGGATTTATATGAAGACGTGGATAGAAATTTTGCGAAAAAATGGTCTTTTAAAAGAGATAAATGAAGAGCTTGATATAGATTTGCAAATTGCTCATACAAGTTATATAGAAGTTAAAAAGAGTGATTCAAAGGCCTTGTTTTTTACAAATGTAGTCGATAAAGACGGCAATAAATATCCGCCAGTTTTAACAAATACTTTTGGTAGTTATGAAGCCACAAAGCTTATTTTAGGTGCCGAGCCAGATGAGATTGCAGCTAGAATTCAAGAACTTTTAAAACCCAAAAAAGCAAAAAATCTTAGTGAAAAAATCGATTTTTTAGGCAAACTTTTTTCTTTGCGAAATGCCCTTATCAAGCGTAAAAAAGAACGTGGTGAGTGTCAAGATGTTGCGTATTATGATGCGGCTGTAAATCTTTTTAACTTGCCAGTGCTTAAAACTTGGCCGCTTGATGGAGGTCATTTTATAACAATGGGGCAGGTTTATACTCAAAGTCTTGACGGAGAGTTGCAAAATCTTGGCATGTATCGTTTGCAAGTTTATGGCAAGAATCAGCTTGGTATGCATTGGCAAATCCACAAAGATGGTGCAAATTTCTTTGACGAGTATAAAAAGGCGGGCAAAAAAATGCCAGTTAGCGTTGCGATAGGTGGCGATCCGCTTTATATTTGGTGCGGACAAGCACCTTTGCCAAAGGGTATTTTTGAGTTGCTTTTATATGGTTTTATTCGTAATAAACCAGCTGTTTTGGTTAAATCGCTTACAAATGATATTTATATCCCGCACGATGCTGATTTTGTTATAGAAGGTTTTGTTGATCCAAATTTGAGTAAGCTTGAAGGGCCATTTGGCGATCACACCGGTTTTTACACGCCTGTTGAGCCTTTTGCCCTCATGCAAGTTAATGCGATAACTCATAAAAAAGAACCTGTTTTTCACGCAACGGTTGTTGGTAAACCGCCTTTGGAGGATAAATACATGGGTTGGGCGACTGGACGGATATTTATGCCACTTTTAAAGACAACCGTCCCTGAACTTGTTGATTATAATATGCCAGAAAATGGGGTTTTTCATAATCTTATCCTTGCTAAAATAAATAGCTTGTATCCAGCCCACGCCCAACAAGCCATGCACGCATTTTGGGGCGTTGGTCAGATGAGCTTTGTTAAACATGCTATTTTTGTTGGCTTGGACGCTCCGGATCTCGATGATTACGATGCTATCACGGAATTTATTTTAAATCGTTTTGGTACAAAAGGTATTTTGATAAGTCAAGGTGTTTGCGATCAGCTCGATCATGCTTCGCCAAATTCGTGTTTTGGTGGCAAGTTGGGACTTGATGTGACTAGCGATTTTTCAAGCGATATGCCTAAAATTTTAAATGACGATAGCTTGCTTGAAAAATTTAAAGAAATTTATCCAAATGTGATAGAACTTAGGCAGTTTAAAACCGCCACAAAAAGCCCTATTTGCGTTGTAAAAATAGACAAAAAGAGCAAAATTTCTAAAAATTTTGAAGAATTAAAAAGACTTGAAAAATACTTTAAAATTTTAGTTTTTGTTGGACTGGAAAGTCGTTTAGAAAATCCATATATGTTAATATGGCGTGTTGTAAATAACATAGACGCCATGAGAGATGTTTATATCCGTGACGAGAGGGTTTATATAGATGCAACTATAAAGGACGAAAGCGACGGTTACACAAGACAATGGCCAAAACAAACCGATTGTGATAGAGCGGTCGTGCAAGATCTCATCAAAAGAAATATAGTCAAAAATGACCCAGAATTGTTTGAAAAGTATGAAATTTTTGGTTAAGAATTTTATGAATTTTCATTTGTTTATAAAGTATGGCAGAATACTAAAAAATTAGCCTTTATGAGAAAGATTTTGAAAAATTTAAATTTGATAAACAAAACCAGGATTTCAAAAAGTCACGAACAAATAGCTATTGAAATTTTACAAAACAAAGAACTTGATGAAATACGAGATTTACTTAGTGCATATACAAAACGTGCGTATTTAGTCGGTGGATTCGTGCGTGATAGCTTGCTGGGTAAAAAAAATTCTGATTATGATATAGAAATTTACGATATTTCGCCAAAAGATTTTGATGAATTTATGCAAAAAATAGGTGCAAATGGCGTTGGTAAAAGTTATTTTATCTATAAATTTAAATGCTTTGATTTAGGCTTGCCACGTACAGAAAATAAAGTCGGCATGGGACATCAAGACTTTGAAGTTAGCTACTGCAATGATGAAAAAATGGCATCTTGCAGACGTGATTTTACCCTAAATTCCATGATGATAAATATCTTTAACGGAGAATTGCTTGATTTTTGGGGTGGAGAAAACGATCTAAAATACGGCATCTTGCGACACATAAATGCAGATAAATTTTGCGAAGACGCTTTGAGAGTTTTGCGAGGGGTTGGATTTGCTGCGAGATTTGATTTTATTATAGATACCAACACTTTAAAACTTATGCAAAGCCTTGATTTATCGTATCTTAGCAAGAGTCGAATAGCCATGGAGCTTGAAAAAATTTTCAATGCCGAATTTTTACAAATAGCGGCAAAATATCTTTACAAACTTGATTTATTTGAAAAATTTTTTGGGCTAAATCCAAGCCAAGATGAGCTTGATTTTTTTTGTCAAAGGCTTGAAAATGCAAGGGTTTTTGTCAAAAGTAAATTTTTATTTTTTTATATTTTAAACGAAGTTTTTAGTGTAAATTTAGAAGCAATCGTAAAAAATTTAGGCTTGGCAAATAGTTATTTATCTGTTTGCAAACATGCAAACTACAAATGCGATCCAAGCCCAAAAGACATGATGAAAATCGCCCTTAAAATGCCTTTAAAATCATGGCTTGGACTATATAATGAAAAACGTATAAACATGGCAAAAAAACTTCAAATTTATGAACAAAAATTTGATCATGGAGTAAGCACAAGCGAAATTTCTGCCCTCGGATTTAAAGGCAAAGACTTTGGCGTTGAGATGGAGAGGCGAAAATTAATAGCCATAGATGAGTATTTAAGAAGTATAAAATAATTTTAATTTGTTTAAAAAATCATGATTTTGTAAAAATAAAATTAGCTTTATTAAAATCTAATTATAATGTTTAGATTTTAACTTTTTTAAAAGCAAGTCCGCCAAATAGGCGGAGAGTTGTTTATAAAATTAGTAAGAAATTTAAAAATTCAGCCCCACTTTTTACCATTATGCCAAAATTCAAGATCAAATTTGATTCAAGAAAGCATGCTTTTTGCCATTTCGCTGATTCTTTTTGCGTCAGCACTTGCACCTATGGTGGCTTTGGCGGTTTTTACAACCATGCCAAGTTCTTTTAGGCTACTTGCATTTAATTCGCCTATAATGGCGGTTAATTTGCTTTTTAACTCGTCATCGCTAAGTTGTTTTGGAAGGTATCTGGCTATAAGAGCGATTTCGGCTTCTTCTTTTTGAGCCAAGTCGTCTCGTCCGCCTTTTTTGTATAGACTTGCCGAATCGTTTCGTTTTTTTACTTCTTTTTGCAAGATAGTAAGGACGATCTCGTCTGTCATTTCCTTGCGTTCATCGACTTCGATTTGCTTTATGGCGGCATTTATGGTTCGCAAAGCGTCGCGTTCAAATTCGTTTTTTTCCTTCATAGCAGTTTTTATATCGTTTAAGATTTGTTCTCTTATACTCATTTTTTCTCCCTTAAAAAATTTTTGGCTTATAATATCTAAAAGCCCTTTAAATTTACAGAAAATTTGACAAAATTTGTTTATGATACGCCACGCCAACACCTTCTTTGACGCCGTCATCTATATTTATGATTCTTGCTTTTTCATCACGCAAAAGTTCGTTTAAGATGACAATGCCAGCTTTTACAAGATTTTTTCGTCCTTTGCCTAAAATTTCATCGCATTTTGTGTCATCAAATTTCAAAAATTCATCAAGATATATATCAAAATCGTCCATATTCATCTCATAGCCGTTTATGCTTTCTCTTTTATAATTGTTATAATTTTGCCCGATTTTATACGCCACTATCGTCGTTGCAACCCCAGAAGTTAGAGCGATGATCTCTTTGTCAAAACTAGCAAGGTATTGTTTTGCTTTTTTGCAATGAGCCGAAACATTTTTACGCATTTCATCAAGGCTTGGATAGCTTTCGTAAAAATTTATAATCCCAAAATCAAAACTATGCGAAATTTTGCCGTCCCCTATCTCTGTGCTAGCACCGCCAAGATCTATAAAAACCATTTTTTTATCAGCTAAATTTATCTCATTTAAGGCGTTTTTTATGCCTATAAAAGTTAAAGCAGCTTCTGTTTCGCCGCTGATAATTTGAAAATTCAGTCCAAATTCTTGCTTGATTTCATTTAAAATTTGCATCGCATTTGTTGCCACTCTCCAAGCACCAGTTGCTACACCTTGATGAGGCATGTTAAAATCAAAAATTTTTTGTGCTTTTTGCAAGCCATTTTTTAAGTTTTGCACTGAAATTTCAGAAATTTTGCCTGTTTTTTTAACTCCGCTAGCCACTCCGACTATTTGTTCGAAAGCTTTTATTATCCTTAAATTTTTATCAATTAACGCAAAACTTACGGTATTTGAGCCTAAATCTAT
>JAILCJ010000022.1 GCA_024680445.1 Campylobacter sp. | reverse complement strand
TAGCAAAATTAAATATATTTCAAAACTTTTTGTTACGAAGCGTTATGTTTTTTAGCCAAAATTTGCAAATTACTAGGTAAAAAACAAAGATAAAATCAAATTTGATTAAAATAAGTCCTTATTGAAAGTTATTTAAAAAGGATTTTACTCATGGGAAGCTTGATTCGCCTTGCTGTTTTAGATGATGCAAAAGATATTTTAGAAATTTATACACATTATGTTTTAAATACATCCGTGACTTTCGATATAAATCCGCCAAGTCTTAAAAAATTTAGGGCAAAAATGAAAAAAATCTTGCATACTTATCCATTTTTTGTGGCAGTGCGTGATAAAAAAATCATCGGCTATGCCTATGCTTACAAATTTAAAAATATGCCGTGTTATGATTTTTCGGTTGAAAGCACTATATATCTTCATCCAAAAGAAGTAGGCAAAGGCACGGGCATAAAGCTATATGAGGCATTAGAAAATGCGTTAAAAATGCAAGGTATTACAAATATTTATGCTTGTATCACTTTGGGAGATGATGAATTTGTAGACGGCAAGAGTGTGAGATTTCACGAAAAAATCGGCTTTCACAGAGTTGGCACTTTTAGCAAATGCGCATACAAATTTGATCGTTGGTATGATATGGTTTGGCTGGGTAAATTTTTATCGTCTCATGATGAAAACAAGGCAAAGCTTGTTAAATTTTTTAAAATTAAAAAAGCTTAATTTTTTTAGGCTTTATCAAATTTAAATTTATACTTTAAAATTTTATTTGATAAAGCCAATTAAATTTTTAAAAAATTTAGCTTGAAAACCAACTTGCTATTTTGTCAAAAAGTCCTTTGTCTTGCGAGCTTTCACCGCTTTTTATGCCATAGCTTTCTTGAAGTTTTTTAAGCAGTTCGGCTTGTTCGTCGTTTACTTTTTTTGGCATTTGCATGTTAACTTGAACGATAAAACGTCCGCGACGGCTTGAGTTTACATCTTTGACGCCTTCATTTTCAAAGACAAATTGTTGAGCGTCTTTGGTTCCAACTGGCAATTCAATGGTTTTTTCACCCCGTAAAGCTGGGATTTTTATGCTTTCGCCAAGTGCTGCTTGAGTGAAAAATATCGGCACCTCGACATAAATATCGTTGTTATGGCGTATAAAATACTCATCTTCTTTTACCCTAATTTGCACGAACAAATCGCCTTTTTGGTTATTTGCACCCACATTGCCTCGACCAGCGACACGCAAACGCATACCGTCGTTTATGCCTTCTGGTATCGTGATTTTAAGGCTTTGTGCTTCTTTGTCATAGCCTCTGCCGTCGCAGTCTGGGCATTTTTCTTTTATGCTTTCACCTTGACCATTGCAGTAAGGGCAGTCTTGTACAAAGCTCATAAAACCGCTTTGACGTGCAATTCTGCCCTTGCCGTTGCAGTATTTACAAGTAGTTTTTTTGCCGTCTTTTGCTCCCGTTGCCTTGCAACTTTCGCAAGGAATTTTATTTTTAAATTCCACCTCTTTTTCGCAACCAAAAACAGCCTCGTTAAATTCGATAGTTACAGATATCTCCATGTTTAGTGGATATTTTTCTGATTTTTTCTGTCTTCTTGAACCGCCTCCAAAAAATGAGCTAAAAGCAGATGCAATATCTTCAAAATCAGCCTCGAATCCGCCAAAACCACCGCCAAAACCGCCACTATTTTTAAGTCCTTCTGCCCCGTATCTATCATAAATCTCTCTTTTTTCTGGGTCACTTAGGGCTTGATATGCTTCGTTTACAGCTTTGAAATTATCCTCGGCTTCTTTATCTCCAGCGTTTCTGTCTGGGTGATATTTTAGTGCGAGTTTGCGAAATGCCTTTTTGATTTCATCAGCACTTGCGTTTTTTTCAACGCCTAAAATTTCATAATAATCTTGCAAGATTTATCCTTTTTTTGATTTTTAAAGTTCATTATAAAGTTTTTTGAAATATAGCACTTTGATAAATTGCCGTATCTACGCCAAGTTTTGCTAGTATGTCTAGCTGACTATCTTGCGAAATGATACAAGCGATTTTTGCGTCAAAGATATAAAATTCTGCTAGTTTTACAAAGCTTTTTGCAAGTTTTTTATCGCATACTATCAAGCTAGCACCAACGGCATTTGCTATGATGGCTTCGTTTATTTTTTTACAAATTACGCTAAATTTTACACCTTTTTGTTTTGCTAATTTGATTAAATTTTTATCAAATTTGAATAAAGCGTTTTGACAAATTTCATCTTCGTTTTTAATCAAATTTAGCGGTTCAAAGTCCACAAGTTCGTGTCCTAATAATTGCATTTGCTATCCTTTGACAAAGTAATAATTTAAAAAAAATGTCAAAATTTTTAACATAAATTTTCTAGTAAAACAAAATTTCTGTTATTTTTGTTAAAAATTTTGGCATTTAAACCTTGAAGTTCTTCTAAAACAGATGAACCCTTGTAAAGCAAAATTTTACTATCTTCATTATAAAAACCCTTGCAAATTTCTAGCAAATCGCTAGTTTTTGCAAGTGCTCGAGAAGTAATCAAATCAGCTACAAATTTGTTTTGGTCTTGAATTTTTTTAGCATAAACTTTTACATTTTGCAAGTCCAAATGTATTTTTGCATAGCTTAAAAAAGATGCTTTTTTGCTATTTGGCTCAAACAAATACCATTTGCAATTTGGCATTTTTAAAGCCAAGAAAATAGCTGGAAAGCCGGCACCAGAACCAACATCGATAGCAGTTTTTGGTGCAAAATCGCCCAAAATTTCAAGCCCTGCTATGCTGTCGTTGATTTGCGAATCGATATCCTCATAACGAGTAAGGTTGTGAATTTTGTTAAATTTATTCAAAATTTCTTTGTAAATACTTATGGTTTGATCAAATTTCATCTAGTAAATGCCCCATTTGTTCTTTTTTTACTCTTAAATATTTTTCGTTATATTTATTTGCTTTTATGATGATAGGTATGCGTGAAACGACCTTTACTCCGATATCTGTAAGTTTTTGCGGATTGTTAGTAAGCAAATTTACCTTTGTGATGCCAAAATGTTTTAAAATAATAGCTACTATCTCATAGCTTCGTTCATCTGCTTTGAATCCAAGCTGGTGATTTGCCTGTATGGTATCAAGCCCTTTGTCTTGAAGTGAATAAGCGTTTATTTTGTTAAAAAGTCCGATATTTCTGCCTTCTTGACGAAGGTAAATCACCATACCGCTATTTTTTTGTATATATTTTAAACTTTCTTCGAGTTGATCGCCACAGTCGCATTTAAGCGAGCCAAGAGCGTCGCCAGTAAGGCACTCGGAGTGTATGCGAAGGTTTAAAACTTCGCCAAAAGGTTCTTTATAAATCGCAAGATGTTCTTTTATACCTTCTTTAAAAGCTTTAAGTTTGAAGTGCCCAAAGCGTGAAGGCAAGAGAGCTTGCTGTGAAATTTCGATATTCATATTAAATTTATCCCAACTATGCTAAACTTACAAAAGGCGATATTTTAACCAAAAAAAGGCAAAAAAATGTTTAAACGATTCAGAAGATTGAGACTTAGTCCAAATATTCGGGATATGGTGCGTGAAACTAGCCTTAGCGTAAGCGATTTTATTTATCCGCTTTTCGTTGTACCGGGTAGTGGCGTAAGAAGGCAAATTTCATCTATGCCGGGCGTTTTTCAACTTAGTTTGGATGAAATTTTAAAAGAATGTGAGCAAATTCAAAAACTAGGCATAAAAACAATAATTTTATTTGGTATCCCAACCCTAAAAGATAGCGTTGGTAGCGATGCTTTAAGTGATGACGGCATAATCGCGACTGCACTTAGGGCGATAAAAGAAAAATTCCCTGGTCTTGTTGTTATTACAGATCTTTGTTTTTGCGAATATACAGATCATGGGCATTGCGGTATCATAGATCATGTTTGTCATAGTGTTGACAATGACGCAACCCTTGAAATTTCGGCAAAACAAGCTCTTATCCATGCAAAAAATGGTGCCGATATGATAGCTCCAAGCGGAATGATGGACGGCATAGTTGAGACGCTTAGAACGGCACTTGACGATGCTGGATATAAAAATTTGCCTATAATGGCTTATTCGACCAAATTTGCTTCGGCGTATTATGGACCATTTCGAGATGTTGCTCAAAGTGCACCTACTTTTGGCGATAGAAAGTCTTATCAAATGGACGGGGCAAATCGCTTAGAAGCCATAGCTGAAAGTTTAGAAGATGAGGCACAGGGTGCGGATATTTTAATGGTAAAACCAGCTCTTGCTTATCTTGATATAATTCGCGAATTAAGAAATTCAACATTTTTGCCTATTTGTGCATATAATGTCAGCGGTGAATACGCTATGTTAAAAGCAGCAGCACAAACAGGTGCGATAGATTATGAAAAAGTAATGATAGAAACCTTGATATCTTTCAAGCGAGCCGGTGCAAATATGATAATAACTTATCATGCAAAAGAGGCGGCAGAAATTTTACAAAAAGGAATATAAAATGCGACATTTTTTGACATTAAATGATTTTAGCAAAGAAGAAATTCTTGAAATTTTAGACCTTGCGTCTAAGATTAAAAAAAGAGCAAAAAAGAAAATTTTTAAACCTTATCTTAAAGATCAATGCTTGGCTATGATTTTTGAGAAAAGTTCGACAAGAACGCGTGTTAGTTTTGATGTTGGCATGTATCAACTTGGCGGACACGCTATGTTTTTAAGCTCAAATGATATACAAATCGGACGCGGAGAGCCTATACGCGATACTTCACGCGTTATCAGTAGAATGTGCGATATGGCTATGCTTAGGGTAAATCGCCATGAGACTTTGACAGAGTTTGCAAAATATTCGACAGTGCCAGTTATAAATGGACTTAGTGATAAATTTCATCCGGTTCAATTAATGGCGGATTTATTAACTGTGATCGAGCATAAAATAAAGATAAAAGATATAAAAGTTGCTTATGTTGGCGATGGAAATAACATGGCTCACTCATGGCTTATGATGGCTAGTAAACTTGGTTTTGAACTAAAAATTGCAACTCCAAAAGGCTATGAAGTAGATCAACAAATTTTAGAGCAAGCTTTGAAAAATGCTGAAATTTCAGGTGCTAAAATTTCTGTTTCAAACGACTTGAAATGGGCGATAAAAGATGTAAATGTCGTAACCACCGATACATGGATATCAATGGGTCAAGAAAGTGAAAAAGAAAAAAGATTAAAAGATTTCGTTGGTTATTGTGTTGATGATACGATGATGAAACTAGCCAAGAAAAATGCTATATTCTTGCATTGTTTGCCTGCATATAGGGGTTATGAAGTCAGCGAAGGGGTTTTTGAAGGTCATGCTGATGAAATTTTTGACGAGGCAGAAAACAGACTTCATGCTCAAAAAGGCGTTATGGTTTGGCTTGATAAACATAGAAAGTAAATTTGATGAAAGAAAAAAGTAGCGAAAAATTCGAAGAAATCGATGAACTAAGTCGCTCTTTGGATATACAAGACGAAGAGAGAACGATTTTTGAGATTAGCCCGATAAACGAGCAGGGTCAAAGAACTTTAAAGTTAAAAAGTGGCTCGTGGGAGGGTGCACAGCCATGGTTTGGTGTAGATGAAAAATACAATCTATACTCCATGGTTTCGCTAAATTCTCTATCTACTCTTTTGTCGGCATATCGCAGCATACAAAGGGAAAATTTTGACCTTAGGCTTGAAAAAACGATATGGCAAAATTTCCCAGCCGATTTTGGTGATGTTTGGATGGTTGCGATGGATGAGATCAAAAAAATCGCCGATGAAAACAATAGAATCGGCATAGATATTGATTTGGAGCATTTGCTGAAAAAAATAAAAAATGATTATCCAAATTTATTTGTAGATATTAAAAGTATTATCAATATACAAGGGAGAGATGATGATTGATTTTGATGCTTTTGTGAAATATTCTCGCCCCGGTCCAAGATATACAAGCTATCCAACCGCTCTTGAATTTAGTGAGAAATTTACTTATGAAGCATATTTAAATGAATTAAAAAATCGTGATAAGAGCCGACCTTTGTCGATTTATGTGCATTTGCCATTTTGTCGAAGTGCTTGTTATTTTTGTGGCTGTAATACCATATATACTAGCAAAGAAGAAAAAAAAGAACGTTATATAAACTATCTTGCAAAAGAGCTTGATATACTTGCTACTCATCTTGATTGTACAGCCAGTGTTTTGCAGTTGCATTTTGGTGGAGGTACGCCAACTTTTTACAATGCTAGTCAACTTGATGTTATCATCAAACTCATAAAAGCAAAATTTAAAAATTTTAGTCCAGAAGCCGAGATAAGTTGTGAGATAGATCCGAGATTTTTAAATGCTGAACAACTCGATGTTTTGGTTTCTCATGGCTTTAATCGTATAAGTTATGGAGTGCAAGATTTTGATGAAAAAATCCAAAAAGAAATTCATCGAATTCAACCCTTTGAATTAACACAAAATGCTATAAATTTGGCTAGAAGTAAAGGAATAAATTCAATAAATATGGATTTGATTTACGGCTTGCCTTATCAAAATTTGCAAAGTTTTAAAGTTACCTTGCAAAAAGCTTTGTCTTTAAGTCCGGATCGTTTAGCTGTTTTTAACTATGCACATGTTCCGTGGATTAAAAAATCCATGCGTAAATTTGATGAAACAACTTTGCCATCTCCAAAAGAAAAACTTGAAATTTTAAAATACACTATCGAATTTTTTAGTCAAAATGCTTATAAAATGATAGGTATGGATCATTTTGCTAAACCAGAAGATGAACTTTTTGCCGCACTTGAAAATGGCACCTTACATAGAAATTTTCAAGGCTATACTACAAAAGGCGGAGCCGATCTTATAGGTATCGGAGTTACAAGTATAGGCGAGGGTGAAAGACATTATGCACAAAATTTTAAAGATCTTGATGCTTATGAAAAAGCATTGGATAATGGAATTTTGCCATATTGTCGTGGAGTGGGACTAAATGATGAAGATTTACTTAGAAAATTTGTAATAATGAATCTTATGAGTAATTTTTCGCTTGATATTAAAGCGGTAGAGAAAAAATTTGCAGTAAATTTCAAAGAACATTTTAAAAATGAACTTGAAAATCTCAAGCTTTTATCTGATTTTGTCGATATTACAGAGGATAAAATTTTAGTAAATGAAACAGGTTGTATGCTTATAAGAAATATCGCAATGTGCTTTGATGAATACATGGCAAAATTCAAAGGTGTAAAAAATAGTTTTTCTAAAACTATATAAAAATATCACTTTTTTACTATTTTTTGTTAATTTTGTGCCAATTTAAACTAATTTTTATTTACTTTTTATCTTTTTATAAATATAATTCATCAGAACAATTAGGAGGTTCCATACAATGAAAAAAAGATTGATTTCTGTAAGTGTTTTTGCTGCTATGAGCATGGCAACATTTGCTAATGCGCAAGAATCACCATACATAATTTATCTAGGCACTTTTCCAGTTAATGGAAGTGAGGCAAGAATCAATGCCATAACAGCAAAGGTACAAAGAGGTATGAGCGATAACGCTAATTACGATGCAGTTGAGTCATATGTAAATGGCGGTAGAAAAGTGCTTTATGTTAGAACAAAACCTGTTACACGTTCTGAAGCATTTAATGTTTTAAACGATGTTAGAAATGTTTCTGGTGTTAGAGATGCGTTTATGAAGTCAAAGGCTGTTATAGATGCTACTGGTCAAAGTGTTCAAGGTACTACACAAGCGGTAGCACCACAAACTTACGCACCAGCACCTAAAGTGGCTCCACAAGCTGTTGCGGTAAATGAACAAGTCGAAGTTTTGACTAATGATGTTCAAGTTGATCAAACAGCAGTTACAACTTCAAGCGAACCAGTAGAAACTGGTGTTTTAACTCTTAGACAGGCTATCCAAACAGCTCTTGCTGAAAACCCAAGCATTAAAGAAGCTGAATACAACTACTTGCAAGTTGGTAAAGATTTAAAAATAGCCAAGAGTGCGTATTATCCAACTCTTGATGCAGCCGCATCAGTAGGTTATGAAAAAAGACGTTATGACGAAAGTCGAACAGCCCCAAACAAAAGAGGCGACGGTAGAGTTGCTAGCACAAGCTTGACTTTGGTTGAAAACCTTTATAATGGTGGTGCGGATAAAAACCGTATAAATTCACAAAGCCATCGTCTTGATTCTGCTGCTTACGCTGTTGCTCAAAGAGCAGAAGGTATATCACTTCAACTCGCAAATGCTTATCTCGAACTACTTCACACTAAAAAAGTTGTTGATATAGAAACTGAAACCGTTGCATCACACGAGAGAATTTACTCACAAATCAAAGAAAGAGCACAAGCTGGTTTTGGTATAGCATCAGAAGAAAGACAAGCAGGTTCACGTTTAACACTTGCTCAATCAAATTTGATAGCTGCTAAAAACAATTATGAAGATGCTGTTAGTACTTTCGAAAAACTTTATGGTAAAAAAGTAGATGCAGAACGTCTAGTTATGCCAGATTTTCTTGTTCCGCTACCATCAACTGAAAATTTAATTACAGAAAAAGCTTTGCTTTGCAACCCTTCTGTTTTAGTTCAAAAATCAAATATTGCAATGGCTGAATCTGTTGTAAAAGAGAAAAATGCTCCATTTTTACCTAAACTAGATCTTGAAGTTTCTGGTAGATATGATTATTCAAATGTTCTTTATGATAACTATGAAGACAGAGCGCTTGATACTATGTTAAGAATGAGATATAACCTTTATAACAAAGGTATAGATAAACTTGACAAAGAAAAAAGTCAACTTGCTGTAACACAAGAGCAACATAGTCTTGATGCTTTAATAAGAGAGCTAAAAGAAAGCTTGAAATTCTCATGGCAAAATTACAATCTTGAAACCAAAAAAATGTCTTATCTAAACGAGCACGTTGAATATGCAAAAGCAACACTTGATGCTTATTCTGATGAATTTAGAATTGGTCGTCGTGACCTTATTAATTTGCTTGATGCCGAGACAGAGTATAACAACGCTATGAAAGAGATCATAAGCACAGAGATAGCTATAAGATATGCTCAATACAGATTACTTGACGCTATGGGTATGCTTTCAGATAACTTTGAACCTGGTTTTGCTAGAAGATATATCCAAGGAGCTTGCTCTATCGAAACCGATTTAAGATAAGTAAAGATGAAAAATGACCACAACTTGGGTCAAATTTTTGCGGGTAGCTTTTATAGCTACCCCTTTACTTTTTATAAGTTTAACGGCACAAGATTATATAAGCAAAGATATTATAGCTAAATTGCAAAGACAATATGGCGATTCAGCTAGACGTCGTGCCGTTGCTCTAAATACTCTTATGACCTCACTTAAAAATGCGAGTGATGAGGAAAAATTAAAACGAGTTAATCAATTTTTTAATTCGTTTCGCTGGGTGAGTGATCAAGAACTTTGGGGGAGACGTGATTATTGGGCTACCAGAACCGAGTTTATAGGCAAAGGTGCGGGAGATTGTGAAGATTTTGTGACCGCTAAGTATTTTACGCTTAAACAACTTGGCGTTTCTACAAAAAAACTTTATTTTACATATGTTAAAGCTTTGAGATATAATCAAGCACATATGATTCTTACATACTATGCAACTCCTAGATCAATCCCTCTTGTTTTGGACAACATAAATGGCAATATAAAATCAGCGACACAAAGAAATGATCTTGTGCCTGTTTATAGCTTTAATGGTGATTCTTTATTTTTGGCAAAACAAGAAGGATTGGGACAAGCTGTTCCTGGTGGAAATAAGAAAAACCCAAAATGGTTGGAACTTGTTGATAAAATGAAGAAGGAGGGATTATGACACTTTTTAAGCAAATTTTATTAGCCTTTGTAGCATTGGGGCTTATAATTTTTTGTGCAGTCGGTTATATGAATTTCAAAAATTTAAATGATTATATTCAAACACAATTAGGTACAAATGCAAGGCATACGGCAAATTCTTTAGGACTTTCTATAAAACCAGTTATAGATCCAAATGATTTGTCTATGGTTGAGGTTATGATAAATTCTATGTTTGATAGTGGTTATTATCAGCTTATAAAACTTGAAGACATAGATGGTAAAGAGCTTATAAAAAACGAGCAAAAATTAGAATTAAAAGATATCCCGACTTGGTTTATAAATATAGTTAAATTAAATTCACCTATCGAGAGTTCAGAGATAATG